>NZ_BAAFGR010000005.1:0-94638 GCF_041154655.1 Nocardia sp. JMUB6875 | reverse complement strand
GGGTGTCGGGCCGCTCGTCGGCGACGCGCTGCTCCCACATCTCCTGCATGCGGTCCATGGCCGCCCCGTACTCGGTGAGGTGGTCGGTGTCGTCGATGAGGGTCACGGGGCGGGACTTCACGGATTCATTGGTACCACTTCGCGGGATCGGGGATGCGCGTCACCCGGGGATGCGATCCTGCTGGCCATGGCACAAATCGCGAGTCGTCGTATGCACTGGGAGCACGCGACGTCGGTGCCCTTCACGGCGCTGGCGCTCGCCTTTCTGATCTCGTATGTGTGGCAGGTGCTCGACCACGGACGGACACCGGCGCTGGACCATTGGCTGACCCGGATCGATATCGCCATCTGGGTGGTGTTCTCCGCGGATTTCCTTTTGCGGCTGCGGATTTCGACGGATCGGCGGCGGTTCCTGCGGCACAACTGGCTGGACCTGTCGATCGTGCTGGTGCCGCCCCTGCGGCCGCTGCGGTTGCTGCGCGCGGCGTTGCTGATCATCGACGCGGTCGATCGGCACACCCGGTTCCAGGCGCGGATGCGGTTGGCGGTGTTCGTCGGGGTGAGTTCGGTGCTGCTCGTCCTGCTGTGCAGCGTGGCCGTTTACGACGCTGAACGGGACGCGCCTGGCGGCAATATCCACAGCCTCGGCGAGGCCGGATGGTGGTCGATGGTGTCGGTGACCACGGTCGGCTACGGCGATTTCCATCCGGTGACCCTCACCGGACGGCTGATCGCGGTGGTGCTCATGACCGTCGGCATCGGGCTGATCTCCTTCACCATCGGTGCCACCACCAGCTGGGTCATCGATAAGTTGCGGATTGTCGACGAATCGGTGGAGCGGGCCGACCGCGACCTCGAGGAACTGCTCGGCGAGGTCCGTTCGCTGCGTGCCGAGATCGCTGAGCTGCGGGCCGAGCTGGGGTCGGAGGCGGCGGCCGCCCGGCCCGAACCACGCCGGGAGGTGGCTGCGAGCTGGGGAAATCCAGGTGAGGTGGGCTGATTACAAGGATTACGATGCGACCAGCAAGAATGGGAGAGCAATCCCGACCCGTAACCAGCCTGGGGAGTGACGAACCATCGTGGCCGATGACAACAGTGCCGAGCAGAACGCTGCCTTGAGCGAGGAATCGCTCGCTGCTGCCGCGGAAGCTGCAGAGAAGGCGTTTGCCGCGGCCGCCACCCTGGACGAGCTGGCGACCGCCAAGACCGAATACATGGGCGGCAAGTCCCCGATCTCGCTGGCGCAGCGATCGCTGGGCAGCCTGCCCAAGGAGGAGAAGGCCGAGGCCGGTAAGCGCGTGAACGTGGCGCGCGGCCGGGTGTCGAGCGCCTTCGAAGCGCGCCAGGCCGAACTGCTCGCCGAGCGCGACGCCGCGGTGCTGGTGGCCGAGACCATCGACGTGACGCTGCCCGCGCGACGGCACGCGACCGGTGCGCGGCACCCCATCTCGGTGCTGTCCGAGCGGGTCGCGGACGTGTTCGTGGCCATGGGCTGGGAGGTCGCCGAGGGTCCCGAGGTCGAGACCGAGCACTTCAACTTCGACGCCCTGAACTTCCTGCCGGACCATCCGGCCCGCACCATGCAGGACACGTTCCACATCGCGCCCGAGGGTTCGCGGCAGGTGCTGCGCACGCACACCTCGCCGGTTCAGGTGCGCTCCATGCTGTCTCGCGAGCTGCCGATCTATGTGGTGTGCCCGGGACGGACCTTCCGCACCGACGAGCTGGATGCCACGCACACGCCGGTGTTCTCGCAGGTCGAGGGTCTGGCCGTCGACAAGGGCCTGACCATGGCGCACCTCAAGGGCACCCTGGACTCGTTCGCGCGGGCGCTGTTCGGTCCGAACACGACCACCCGCATGCGGCCCAGCTACTTCCCCTTCACCGAGCCGTCCGCCGAGGTGGACGTGTGGTTCGAGGACAAGAAGGGCGGCCCCGGCTGGGTCGAGTGGGGCGGCTGCGGCATGGTGAACCCGAAGGTGTTGATCGCCAGCGGCATCGATCCCGAGGTGTACAGCGGTTTCGCGTTCGGCATGGGCCTGGAGCGAACCCTGCAGTTCCGCAACGGCCTGCCGGATATGCGCGACATCGTCGAGGGCGACGTGCGGTTCACGCTGCCGTTCGGCATCCAGTCCTGATCTGACCCCGCTGAGTCCATTCACTGAACAAGGAAGCGAAACGTCAAGTGCGAGTAGCGCAGTCCTGGCTGACAGACATCCTGCAGCGGACCACCCCCGGGTGGTCGGTGACGGCCGAGGAACTCGACGCGGGGTTCGTCCGGGTCGGTCTGGAAGTCGAAGAGGTCGATCCGCTGGAGCCGGTGGGCGGTGACATCGAGCACCCGCTGGTTGTCGGCCGGGTCGCCGAGATCACCGAGCTGACCGAGTTCAAGAAGCCGATCCGGTTCTGCAAGGTGGACGTCGGCAATCCGGAGCTGCAGGAGATCGTCTGCGGCGCGCGGAATTTCGCCGTCGGCGATCTGGTGGTCGTGGTGCTGCCGGGTGGCGTGCTGCCCGGCGGCTTCAAGATCGCGTCGCGGAAGACCTACGGGCACACCAGCAACGGCATGATCTGCTCGGTCGCCGAGCTGGGCATCGGCAAGGATCACAGCGGCATCCTGGTGCTGGAGCCCGGCACCGCCGAGCCGGGCGCGGACGCGAATGTGCTGCTGGGCCTGGACGATACGGTCATCGAGCTGGCCATCACGCCCGACCGAGGCTACGCCTTCTCGGCGCGCGGCCTGGCGCGTGAACTCGCCTGCGGCTTCGACCTGGAGTACGGCGATCCGGCGCAGCGCCTGCTGCCCGACAGCGAGGCCGAGGCCTGGTCGGTCAAGCTCGAGCCCGAGTCGCTGTGCACCCGTTTCGCGGCCCGCCGGGTGACCGGTGTCAACCCGAAGGCCGTGAGCCCCTGGTGGTTGCAGCGTCGCCTGCTGCTCTCGGGCGTGCGCCCGATCTCCCCGGCCGTGGACGTCACCAACTACGTGATGCTCGAGCTCGGCCAGCCGCTGCACGCCTTCGACGCCGCCAAGGTGCAGGGCGGGCTCGTGGTGCGCCGCGCGCACAAGGGCGAAACCCTGCGCACCCTCGACGAGGTCGAGCGCACCCTGGACGCCGAGGACGTCGTGATCGCCGACAACTCCGGCGTGGTGTCGCTGGCCGGTGTCATGGGCGGCGCGAGCACCGAGGTCGGCTCGGAGACCACCGATGTGCTGCTCGAGGCGGCGACCTGGAACCCGGTCGCCATCGCGCGCACCACGCGCCGGCACAAGCTGTCCTCGGAGGCGAGCCGTCGCTACGAGCGCGTCGTGGATCCCGAGATCAATGTGATCGCACTGGACCGCGCCGCCACGCTGCTCGCCGAGATCGCCGGTGGCACTGTTGAATCCGTGCTGACCGACGTGCGCGTGCCGACCCCGGCCCCGCAGCCGATCGCCATGAACATCGACCTGGCCGACCGCACCGCGGGCGTGCACTACGCGCCCGGCGCGGCCACCCGCCGCCTGCAGCAGGTGGGTTGCTCCATCGAGGTGGGCGTCAGCGAGGCCGGACACGGCCAGTTGGTCGTCACCCCGCCGAGCTGGCGGCCCGACCTCACCCAGCCTGCCGACCTGGTGGAGGAGGTGCTGCGCCTCGAGGGCCTGGACAAGATCCCGTCGGTGCTGCCCACCGCCCCCGCCGGTCGCGGCCTGACCGCCGAGCAGCGCCGCCGCCGCGCGGTGAGCAAGGCGCTGGCCTTCGAGGGTTGCGTCGAGGTCCCCGCCCCGGTCTTCATGCCCGGCGGCGTCTTCGACACCTGGGGCCTCGACGCCGACGACCCGCGCCGCAAGACCCTGCGCGTCCTCAACCCGCTGGATGTCGAGCGTGCCGAGCTCTCCTCGACCCTGCTGCCGGGTCTGCTGGAAATCGCCGCCCGCAACATCTCCCGCGGTGAGCGCGACCTCGCCATCTACGGCATCGGCCAGGTCACCCTGCCGACCGAGGAGACCGTCGCGGTCCAGCCGATCCCCGTCGACCGCCGCCCCACCGAAGACGAAATCGGGATCCTGCTGAAGTCGTTGCCGCAGCAGCCGATCCAGATCGGCGCGGTCCTCACCGGCCGCCGCGAGCCCCGCGGGCCGTGGGGTCCGGGCCGCGCGGTCGAGGCGAGCGACGCCTTCGCCCTCGTCGACGCGATCGCCGACGCCGCCGGTGTGGTGATCGAACGCCGTGCCGCGCAGTACCTTCCGTGGCATCCGGGCCGCTGTGCCGAGCTGGTGGTGGACGGCGTCGTCGTCGGCCACGCCGGTGAGCTGCACCCGGCGGTGCTGGAGCGCTCCAGCCTGCCGCCGCGCACGTGTGCGGTCGAGCTGGATCTGGATGCGCTGCCGATGCGTGAAGTTCGGCCCACGCCTGTGGTTTCCGCGTTCCCGGCGGTGCTTCAGGATGTCTCGGTGAGCGTGGACAAGGCCGTGCCTGCGGCGTCGGTCGAGGAAGCTCTCCGTAGTGGTGCGGGCGAACTCCTCGAAACCATCTCGCTGTTCGATGTTTATGAGGGTGCGCAGGCGGGTGAGGGTCGCAAGTCCCTGACCTACGCTCTGCGCTTCCGGGCGCCGGACCGGACGCTGACCGAGGACGAGGCCAGCGCGGCGCGTGACGCGGCGGTTTCCGCTGCGTCGTCGGCAGTGGGAGCCGTTCTCCGCTGACGGAGAGCGAAAGACAAAAAGACAAAAGAAGCAAAGACAAAGACGCCTGGAGAAGGGGGAGGAGGTGGCTGGGTTCGCGGCCTCGGCTGCGGCACCAGCCTCCTCGAGGCTCGGGCGCGCAGCGGCCCGGGGTAGAACACTCAAAGATGCCCATTGCGTGTCCGATTCGGGCGTGGGCGAGGGGCTGACGGCGAGGGGTTTGGGTCTTTGCCCTTTTGGTTTGTCTTGAAGGTGATCCGTGCAGTCCGTGGGCTGGGATCGGCGGGTGGCGGCTCCCGGCTCGGCGTCAGCCCAAGTGCGGTAGGGCAGGCGACGTAACCACACTTTTCGTTTGCTTTGCGGACGCGCGGGAGGGATGAGCGGCCCGGGATCAGGCCGCCCGTGAACCCCACTCCCGGCAGCTTGCGGCGATGCTAGTGGCGACCCGCTGCCCGACGTGATGTTTCTCGTTCACGCGGGGCGTGCGCGTCGGGTCGATGGCTTTGGGAGCGATCCAGGCGACGCGGCCGGGGTGTGGGGAGTTCTTGCCGAGCATCACCGTTGACCACCCGTCGGCACTGTCGTTGACGAGGGCGTGGTGGTGGTCGCAGACCAGTGCCAGGTTGGTCAGATCGGTGGGTCCGCCTTTGGCCCAATCGATTACGTGGTGGGCGGCGCACATGGACGGTGGCGCGTCGCAGTCGGGGTGGGTGCAGCCTTTGTCGCGGGCGATCAGCGCGAGGCGCTGGCCCGGGGTGGCGAGGCGTTGGGCGGTCGCGGTCTGCTTACCGGACTTGCCCTTCGATGAGGCCGAGTCGCTATGGCGCTGAGGGGGATTGGTCAGCGGCTTGCAGCGTCCGAGGAAGAGCGGGATGCCGTTGGCGTCGAGGATGGTCAGCACCGGGCGGGTGCCGGTGGCCATCTTCAATGCCTCGTTGACGGACATGTGGCCGCCGGTCGCGGTGGTGGCGATCCCGGTGCCACGCTCGAGGTCTTCGAGGCTCATCGACAGGCACACCTGCACGGGCAGGCCGCGGTGGTTGCCGAGCTTGGAGAAGTCGACGCCGGGCTGCAGCAGCGCGAAGAGGGCGTCGTGGTTGCGCTGCCCGATATCGCGGCGATCCCGGCGCGCGGCCGCCTCCAGCACGGTCGAGTCGATGACCGCGCCCAGCCCGGCGACATCCGACGCCGGGCTGTCGGGGTCCTCGAGGTTGCACATGCCCGGGCGAGCGAACTTGGCCAGCAACGCGTCCAGCAGCGCGCGCAGCTCCGGGGTCAGCCAGCCTTCGATCCAGCTCATGCCATCGACACCGGGGCGGCCGATGATGAGGCCACGGCGGCGTCGGCGGTCGGCGTCGTTGATGACCTTGCCGTCCGGGTCCAGGCGGGCCAGGATCTCGCGGCCGATCTTGGGGAGATCGTCGGGAAACAGCCCCTCGCAGGACTTCTCGACCAGCAGGCGCTCGGTCTCCACCCGTGCCTCGGCGGGAATGTCGGTGGGCAGGTGGTTCATGATGTCCACGATATGGCGGACATGATCGCGCGAAATATCGCCTGCTTCAAAGGATTCCGCTGCCTTCGCGAGGGCGGCGGGGCGCAGGTGCCCGGTCGGCTCGAAGACCTCCGCGCACTCGCGGGTGATCTTCACGCGCACCGACGCATCATGCGCTGACAGGCCCAGGGTGTGGCGCAGGAACGGCACGAGCTTGCCCGCGCCGCTGGCCTCGGGCAGAGAGCGATCGGAGGCCTCGATGATGAGCTTCGAATCCAGCGCGGACAGCTGACGCTTGCAGGTCTCCAACTGCTGCATCAACGCAATGACTTCGGGGTCGGAGAACTGTGCCAGGTTGCCGTGCCCGACGGTGTTCGACAGGGTCTCGACCGCGGCCGCCAGTTCGGCGATCCCGCAGTCGTTGAATGTCACCCCCATCGAATTCATGTTCTAATTCTACCTCCATCATGATCGCATTGATAGCCGAATTGCGTTGTGATATAAGCACTTTCAGAATATTTGGCGTTTCCCAAACCCCGCCCGCCTCCCGATGAAGCAGAATGCGCGAGTGGAGTCTGTCGATCTATCCCGCGCCACCGTGCGCAAGGTGACCGTCCGTTTGGTCCCGTTCCTGGGCCTGCTGTATTTCGTCAACTACCTGGACCGCGTGAACATCGGATTCGCCGGCCCCAATGGCATGAAGGCCGACCTCGGCCTGAGCGAGACAGCGTTCGGTTTCGCCTCGGGCATCTTCTTCCTGGGCTACCTCGTATTGGAGGTACCCAGCAATCTGGCACTGCACCGATTCGGCGCGCGCCGCTGGATCGCGCGAATCCTGGTGACCTGGGGCGTGATCGCCTCGGCGATGGCGTTCGTGCCGAACGGGACGGCCCTGATCGCCCTGCGTTTCCTGCTGGGCGTCGCCGAGGCCGGATTCTTCCCCGGCATCCTGCTCTACCTGACGTATTGGTTCCCGCAACGGCAGCGAGCACGCGTGGTCGCGTTGTTCATGACGGCGGTGCCGATTTCCACCGCCTTGGGCGCAACGCTGTCCAGCCTCATATTGCAATGGGGTGACGGTGTTTTCGGCCTCAGCGGCTGGCGTTTCATGTTCCTGGTGGAGGGCGTCCCCTCGCTGCTCCTAGCCGTCGTCACTTGGTGGTATCTCACCGATCGCCCGGAGCAGGCGACGTGGTTGGCACCTGCGGAACGGGAATGGCTGGCCCAAGAGCTCGCGGCCGAGGAACGGCAACGAACCACCAATGAACACTGGACCCTGCGAAAGTCGTTGACGCATCCGCGGATTCTCGCGCTCGCCTTGGTCTACGCCGGAATCGTGTACGGCCTGTACGCGCTCGGCTTCTTCCTGCCGACCATCATCAACGGTTTCCAGCAGCAGTACGGCACGCACTACTCGGTAATCCAACGCGGCCTGATCAATGCGGTCCCGTATGTGATCGGCGCCGTGGTGATGGTGTGGTGGAGCCGCCACGGTGACCGCACCGGCGAGCGCGCCTGGCATGTGGCCTTGCCCGCGCTGGTCGGCGGCCTGGCGATTCCGGTGACCCTCTACCTCGGTAATCCGTTCAGCGCCATGGTCGCGGTCACCGTCTGCGCGGTCGGGGTGCTGGCGGCGCTGCCGACGTTCTGGGCGCTCCCGAGCACCTTCCTTTCCGGTGCGGCCGCCGCCGGCGGTATCGCCCTGATCAATTCGATCGGCAATGTCAGCGGTTTCGCCGCGCCCTACATAACCGGCTGGTTGAAGGATTGGACCGGTACGCAGAAGGCCGGATTGTGGGTGGTCGGGGCCTGCATGGTGGCCTCGGCGCTGGGCGCATTGGCCCTGCGGCGAGGAATTCGGGAGCCGGTGGGGTAAGAAAGGACTATGTGGCATCCGGCGGACCCGATTTTGAATGCGCTGACCTATCAGCCGGGTGATCGGCGGATCGTGGCCACGCCCGAAATGTTCGGTCTCCCGTACGCGGATCTGTCACTGACCGCCTCGGACGGCGAGACGCTGAACGCGTGGTTCGTCCGGGCGGCCGGGGAACCGCTGGGGCACATCCTGTTCGCGCACGGCAATGGCGGGAACATCGGCGATCGGTCGCCGATGCTGGCCATGCTGGCGGCGGTCGGATTCGACGTGCTCGTCTTCGACTACCGCGGCTATGGGCGCAGCACCGGCCGGACCAGCGAACAGGGCACCTACCGGGATGCGCGGGCGGCGCGGGCCGCGCTGCTCGCACAACCCGGGGTGGACCCGAATCGGGTGGTGTATCTGGGGAAGTCGCTCGGCGGGGGAGTGATGCTGGAGTTGGCGAATGCGTTTCCGCCTGCCGCTCTGCTGCTCATGTCGACGTTCACCGGGCTGCGGGATGCGGCCGCGGCGGTGTATCCCTTCCTGCCGAAGGTGTTCGTGCCCAACGCCTATCCGAGTTTGAAGCGGATTCGGAGCCTGCGGTGTCCGGTGCTGATCATGCACGGGGATTCCGATGAGCTGCTGCCGGTGGAGATGGGGCGGACGTTGTTCGCGGCCGCGCCGGAACCCAAGGAGCTGGTGATCTACACCGGCGGGATGCACAACGATCTGATCGGCTTCCCGGGCTGGGCGGAGACGGTGGCCGAGTGGGCGGCGGGGGTGTTGCCGCCCAGGCGGCTCACTTCAGGATGATGTTGGCGAGGAACTCGGCATTGCTGCCGGTCTTGCGCAGTCCGTCGAGCAGCAGGTCGATGGCGCGCTGATCGTCTAGTTCGGCGAGGGTGCGGCGGAGCTTGGTCACGGCCAGGCGCTCGTCGGGGGCGAAGAGGAGTTCGTCGCGGCGGGTGCTGGACTTGGCGATGTCCACGGCCGGGAAGATGTGGCGGCCCGCGAGGGTGCGGTCGAGTTTGAGTTCGGCATTGCCGGTGCCCTTGTACTCCTCGAAGATGACCGTGTCGGCCAGCGAACCGGTTTCGACCAGGGCGCTGGCGATGATGGTCAGCGAACCGCCACCCTCGATATTGCGGGCCGCGCCCAGGAACCGCTTCGGGGGCAGCAGCGCCGTGGAATCCACACCGCCGGAAAGGATTCGGCCGGAGGCGTGGCCGGTCATGTTGTAGGCGCGGGCGAGCCGGGTGAGCGAGTCGAGCAGGACCACGACATCGCGCCCCTCCTCGACCAGGCGTTGCGCGCGTTCGATGGCGAGTTCGGCCAGGGCGGTCTGCTCGGCCGGGGAGTGGTCGAAGGTGGCCGCGACGACCTCGGCCGGAACTCCGCGCGAAAGGTCGGTGACCTCCTCGGGGCGTTCGCCGACCAGCACCATCATGAGGTGCGCCTCGGGGTGATTGGCGGCGATGCCGTGCGCGATCGCTTGCAGCACAGAGGTTTTGCCCGCTTTGGGCGGTGCGACCACCAGGGCGCGCTGGCCCTTGCCGATCGGCATGATCAGGTCGACGACGCGGGTGGTGAGCTTGTTCGGCGTGGTTTCCAGCCGCAGTCGCTCATCGGGGTGGACGGGGGTCAGGTCCCGGAAGTGCGGGCGCTGCGGCAGGTCGGCGGCCGGATGGCCGTTGACGGTGTCGACGCGCACCAGCGGAGCGTGCTTGCCGCTCTTGGGATTCGGCTGCGCCAGGCCGGCGACCAGGTCGCCGCGGCGCAGTCCGTGTCCGCGGATCAGGCGGGTGGGTACGTGGATGTCGTTCGGGCCGGAGAGGTAGCCGCTGGTGCGCAGCACTCCCGTCTGGCCGGTGATGTCCAGGATTCCCGTTGCGGGGGACAGGGTTTCGATGTGATCGAGTTCTCGGGCCGGGTCGGGCTGAGCCGGACTCGGCATGCGTTCGATGGTTGTCATGAGTGGTTCTCCTATGGAGGAATCGGTGAATTGTGCACCGGGAGTGAATGATTGGAGCGGCCTGATACGGCCGATGGCGGTAGGAAACCGCCGGTGAATCCGAGTGAGTCCGGGTGAATGGATACAGCACTGCCGGGATCGAACTCGGGGGAGGAAATCTCGCGGGAGGGACTCGGTGTCTACCTGCGTCCACGAGACTGCGACGACCCCACCGTACGCCGAACCCGGACGCTTTGGCAATGCCCCCTCCGCTCCGGCGAGTTGCGTAGCCTGGAATCCATGAGCGATGCCCAGGAACTCGCGGCGTTGTTGGCGCAACTGCCGGATGCCGAACTCGCGGCCGTCGTCGAGGTCGCCACGGACGGCAGGGCCGGTCTGGCCGCCCTGCACGCGGTGGCCCAGTCGCTGGCCGCCACCCTCGGTCATGCCCCCGATGTCATCGATGTGACTCCTGACACCCTGCCGGTGGAAAGCTATTCACAGTCTCAGACGGCTGGCGTATCGGGGCAGGTCGGAGGGGGTCCGGGAGTGGCCGGGGTACCGGTACCGCCTGCGGGTATGCCGTCCGCACCCGGGCTCGGGGGCTATACCAACTCCGGCGTCCCTACTTTCGAGTCAGTTCGCGATAAGGTCGAGCAGCGCTACGGCACATCGCAGGGGATGGGCGAACTCGATCGGCAGACACCCGTGGGCCGTAGCGTCGAGGAACAGTGGGATGCGCGGGCCAAGGCCGCGCGGGAACGTTTGGATCAGATTCGAAAATCGATGCACGGCAAGGGTTCCGAGCAGGGCAACGATTCCGAGTGATCCCGGCGTTCCGCTTATCGAAATGGGTGGAACAGTGACCGAGCCTCGCGAAATCGCCGAGAAACTGCTCGATCTCCAGGTCGACTTCATTGTCGCCGAGGTCAGCGGCGACCGCTTCGCCGAAGTGATCGCCCGCGACGTGAAGGATGTGGTGGGTGTCGCAGACACCATCATCTTCCGTGACGTGGTGGAGATCGAGCAGGCCAAGCAGACCGTCGCCAATGTCATCGATCTGATCGGCGGCAGCCCCGTGCTGGGCGAGATGGTCGAGACGCTGGCCGGCTCGCTGTACCAGGACATCGCCGAGAACACCGATTACACGCTGGGTGACGTGGTGGATCGGGAACCGGTCGAGGCGCTGCTGGAGAAGATCTTCGGCATGCACCAGGCCCAGGAACGAATTCTGGAACGGCTGACCGAGAGCCCCCTCGTCGCGACCGTGGCCGCCAAGTTCGTGGACAAGCTGGTCGACGATTTCATGGAGACCAACAAGCAGATCGCGGGAAAGATTCCCGGCGTCGGCTCGCTGGTGTCGATGGGCACCAATGCCGCGAAGTCGGCGCGCAAGGCCGCGGAGAAGGCGGGCGGCACCTTCATTGGCGAAATGGCGGGCAAGGGCGCGCAATTCGCGCTCAAGCGCACCAATAACGCGATCCGCGAAATGCTGCGTGACTCGCCCGTGCACGATGCGGCCATGGAATTCTGGGACCTGCACGCCGGCGAACCGGTCGCGGGCCTCAAGGAGTACCTGTCCCAGCAGGATCTGGTGGACCTGGCGCAGATCATCTACCGGATCGCGCTGACCACCCGCAACAAGGAGTACGTCGGCGTGCTGGTGGACCAGGGCGTCGAGGTGTTCTTCGAGAAGTACGGCGACCACACCCTCGCCGCGCTGCTGCCGGAGCTGGGGTTGTCCGAGGCGATCATCGCCGAGGAGATCCTGCGCTACGGTCCGGCCGTGGTGGAGGCCGCCAAGCGGAATGGTGTGCTGGCCAAGCTGATTCGCGAGCGGCTGGAGCCGTTCTTCCTGTCCGAGCCCGTGCTCGCGGTGCTCGCCGGGAACTGAGGCTCATTCCCTTCAGGGCTGGGACGTCATTCCCTGGAGGGAATCGCGCATGGCACCGAGTCCGAGCAGACTCGGTGCCATGACGAACATCAATGAACTCGCCGACCGTTACCTGGCCCAGTGGAACGAATCGGATCCGGCCTTGCGCCACAAGCTGATTCACAAACTCTGGGCCGAGGACGGGGCGCAGATCCTCGTCGATCCTCCGGAGGATCTTCGAAATGCCGCCAGCAACTTGAACTTCCCGATTCCGGTGCTGGAGGTGCGTGGGCATCACGCGCTCGAGCGGCGGGTGGATCGGGCCTACGAAATGTTCATCGCGACCGGGCACCGCTTCGTGCAGCGCGGGGAGGCGAAGCCGCTGCTGAAGAACGTCATCGCCTTCACCTGGTCGATGGTGACCGATGACGGCACCGTGGTCGGCGGTGGGATGGACGTCCTGGCTCTGAACGAGGACGGCCGCATCCGCACCGACCATCAGCATATCGGCGTCGACTAATCGACGATGGCGATGCCGTCGATCTCGACCAGCATCTCCTCGCGGGGCAGGCCCGTGAAAACCGTTGTCCGGCTGGGAAGTACGCCGCCGGTGGTGTGCTCGTTCACGAACTTCCCGTACGCCTCGTTCATGATGGCGAAGTCCTCGCGCCTAGTGAGGTAGACGCGCAGCATCACCACGTCGTCGAAGCTCGCGCCGCCCGCCTCGACGATCGCCTTCACATTCTCCAGGGTCCGGATCGTCTGGGCCGCAACGTCTCCCGGGTACAGGTACTCGCTGGTGGCCGGGTCGACGGGGCCCTGACCGGAGACCTGGAGGAACGGGCCCTTGCGCACGCCCTGGGAGAAGGTGTGGGCGGGGGCCGGGGCATTGTCGGTGCGGATGGCGATCTTCTGGCTCATGGTCGGCCTTTCGCTGGTCGGGGCTTTCATTTGTTGTCGAGGCTCGGACTCCAGCCGAGCTCGGCGGAGATGGCCTCGGCGGTGTCGCGCACGCGCGGCAGCAGGCCGAGGACCTGGTCGTGATCGAGCAGCATGTCCGGGACCGACACCGACAGCGCGGCGACGGTGGCGCCGGTGCCGTCGTGGATCGGGACGGCCACGCAGTTGATGAAGCTCTCGTGCTCCTCGTGGTCCTCGGCGAAGCCTTGGGCCGCAACGAGTTCGAGTTCGGCGAGGTACTGCTCGGGGGTGCGGATGGTGCGGTCGGTGTAGGCGCGGTAGTCCAGGCCGTTCGCGATGGCCGCCCACTGCGACCGGGGCAGCGCGGCCACCAGCACCTTGCCGACCGCCGTGCAGTGCAGCGCCGCCGGGCGGCCGATGCGCGAGTACATGCGCACGCTGTGGGTGGCGTCGAGCTTGTCGATGTAGACCGCTTCACCGGATTCGTACGTGGCCAGGTGCACGGTCTGCCCGGTATCGGCGTTCAATGCCGCCAGGTGTGGTCGCGCCACCGTGCGCACGTCGCGACCCTCCAGCGACCGGTTGGCCAGCTCGAAAAGCCTGGTGCCGAGCCGGTATCGATGCTCGCTGTCATGGGTGACGAAGCGGTCCGCCTCCATGGTCTGCAGCAGCCGCAGCACGGTGGACTTGTGCACGCCGAGCCGAGTCGCCAACTGGTCCAAGGACTTCGGCTCCTCGCCGAGTTCGACGAGCAGGGTGAGGGCGCGCTGGAGACTCTGGCTCATGACGCCACATTCTCGGGGATGAGCAGGCCCGGGTGGTAATGGATGGCGGTCCACTCGGAATCGGCGGCCGCGGCCAGGGATTCGAGCGCCGGGAGCGGGGGCAGGTCGGCGATATCGCCGGTGCCGGTGAGCGCGGCGGCGGCGCAGAGGTGGCCGAAGCGCAGCAACTGCCGGTGCGGGCGGCCCTGCAGCAGCGCGGCGAGGTAGCCGCCGGCGAAAGCGTCTCCGGCGCCGATGCGTTCGGTGACCTCCAGGGACAGGGCCGGGACCTCGAGCCGGTCCGCGCCGAAAAAGCCTGTCACCGAATGCTTGTCGTTCTTGACGATCAGATGCCGGGGCTGTGGGAACGCGGCGCGCAACCGGTCGGCGTCGCCGATCCCGAAGACCTCCTCGGCCTCGTCCGCGCCCAGGAACACCACATCGCTGCCGCCGATGTGGCGGGCCAGGATGTCGGCGGGGGATTCGGTGCGGCGAGCCCAGAGTGCGGGACGGTAATTGAGATCGAAGCTGATCAGTCGGCCGCGCCGGGGGAGTGCGAGCAGTGCGTCGGTGAGCTCGGTCGCCGAGGGGGAGAGCGCGGTGGTGATGCCGGTGAAGTGGATGAGCTCGGCCTGCTCGAGCAGTGAGCCCGCGGCGTCCAGATCCGCCGGTGACAGCGCGCTCGCGGCGGAACCGGTGCGGTAGTACAGCATTCGGCTGGATCCGGCGGGCAGATCCGTCGCCCGGCCCGAACCACTCCCGCGTTCCTTCACGTAGACCGCCGTCGGCCGCGTCGAATCGACCGTCACGGCGGAGGTTTCCACGCCGAGCTCGGCCAGGTGCCGGACCAGATACCGGCCGAAGCCGTCGTCCCCGACCCGCGACATCCATCCGGTCGGTATGCCCAGCTGACTCAGCACGCACGCGACATTCGCCTCGGCTCCGCCCGCGCCGCGCTCGAATACGGGGGAATCCTCGAGCGGCCCCGGTGTCGCGATGAGTACCGCGAGGCCCTCGCCGACGGTGACAGCCCGGGCGGTCGGCTGGATCACACCAATCTCCTTCGAATGGTTGCGGCTTTCGGACATTACGTGCAGACTAACCACCAGAAACACGATGTGCAACAAGTGTTGCAGATTATGCAATGCATGATTGCTCTGATCGGAAGGAGCGTCGTGGCCGCCGACAACGCAGTCGCAGCCGCCGGGACCCCCGGCCGGACTCTCGCGGAGACCGGCCGGGAAGTCCGGGATCTGGTCCTGGGCCCGCAGCACAAATCGCTGCCACCGGCCGCCTGGGGTCTGACCGTGCGTGAATACCTGGCCACGGCACCGCACCTGGACGACCTGCAGACCCCCGTGCTGACCATGGATCGTTCCGCGCTCGACACCAACCGTGCGGTCATGGCCGACTGGGCCCGCGCCGCCGGAGTCCGCCTGGCACCCCACGGCAAGACCACGATGTCCCCGCAGCTCTGGCAGGAACAGCTCGACGCCGGATCCTGGGCCATCACCCTCGCCACCGGCTGGCAGGTCCAGGTCGGCCGCTCCCTCGGCCTGACCCGCATCCTGCTCGCCAACGCGCTCCTCGACCCGATCGCATTGCGCTGGGCCGCAGCCGAAATCGCCCGCGACCCGAACTTCGAGCTCTACAGCTGGGTCGACGGCGTCGACTCGGTTCACGAAATGGAACGCCACCTCGAGTCGGCCCCGGACGGCGTGAAACTCAACGTCATCGTGGAACTCGGTGGCCCACACGGCCGTACGGGCGCCCGCGGCCTCGCCGCTGCTCACGAGGTCGCCGACGCCGTCGACAAGTCGCCCCGCCTGCGCCTGGCGGGCGTCGGCGGTTACGAGGGCGCTCTCGCCCACGACCGCACCCCGGAAGCACTTGCCGCCGTGCGTCATTACCTCGACCAGGTCGCAATCCTGCACCAGGAACTCGCGGCCGCCGGACGATACGACGAATTCATCGAGCAGCCGGATACGGCTCAATCCGCTACCGCCGGTGCGGGACTGCGTGAAAGTGTCTTCGGTGGGCATGGGGGACCGGGCACCGGCGGGTTGAGCGAGGCCGCGGTCGGCGCGGTGGGCGGTAGCGCGGCCGGGTCGGCCAGTTCGCGTGATGTGAGCCAGCGTGGCGGTCGTGCCGCCATCGTGACCGCCGGGGGCAGTGCGTATCCGGACCTGGTCGTCGAGCGGCTCGCCGGGCTTGCGGATGAGGAAGGGGCGCACGGGGTTCCGACTGCGGTGGTGTTGCGGTCCGGGGCTTATCTGGTGCACGATGACGGCTTCTATTCCGGGATTTCGCCGTTGGCTGCCGGGCATGCGGAGCGTCCGTTGCGGTCGGCCATGCACGGTTGGGCGCGCAGTGTGTCCCGTCCGGAGGCGGAACTCGCGCTGCTCGATGCGGGTAAGCGGGATTTTCCGTTCGATGAGGGGTTGCCGGTCCCGCAGTTGGTTGCGGGACCGGCAAGCACAGCGCTGCCCGACGGGGCGCATGTGTCGGCGCTGAATGATCAGCACACATTTCTGCGGTTGCCGGGGGCGTCGGGGGCCGATGTTCCGGTGGGAAGTGTGGTGCGGCTGGGGCTTTCGCATCCATGTACGGCGTTCGACAAGTGGCGGCTCATTCCGGTGATCGATGACGCGGAGGCCGAGCGGCCCCGGGTCGTTGGATTCCTGCCCACGTATTTCTGAGTGGGATGGCATGGCTGAGTTGTTGATTCGCGATATCGATGTCATCGATGGCACGGGTGGGGAGCGGTATCGGGCCGATGTGGTGATCGAGGGCGGGCGTATCGCCGAGATTGCCGCGCCCGGGACTGTCGCGGGGGCCGATCGTATTCTCGATGAGGGTGAGAATCTGGTGCTGGCACCGGGATTCATCGATATGCACGCGCATTCCGATCTGCATCTGCTCACCGATCCGGGGCATTTCCCGAAGCTGAGTCAGGGCGTCACGACCGAGGTGATCGGGCAGGACGGACTGTCCTACGCGCCCATCGACGACGCCACGCTGGCCGTCGTGCGCCGCCATATCGCGGGCTGGAACGGTAATCCCGCGGATCTCGACTTCGCGTGGCGGACGGTGGCGGAGTACCTGGACCGGCTGGATACGGCGGGGATCACGCCGAACGCCGCTTATCTCGTGCCGCAGGGCACCCTGCGGCTGATGGTGGTGGGCAGCGAGAAGCGGTTCGCCACCGCGGCGGAGATCGAGCAGATGCGTGTGATCCTGCGGCAGGCCCTGAGCGAGGGCGCGGTCGGCATGTCCAGCGGTCTCACCTACACGCCCGGAATGTACGCCGACACTTCGGAACTCGCGGCCCTGTGCGAGGTGGTCGCCGAATTTGGCGGCTTCTACGCCCCGCACACCCGATCCTACGGCGCGGGGGCGCTGGACGCCTACGCCGAGATGATCGAGCTGTCCCGCCGCACCGGCTGCGCCCTGCATCTGACCCACGCCACCATGAACTTCGGCGAGAACCGCGGCCGCGCACCGGAATTCCTGGCCATGATCGACGCCGCGCTGGCCGATGGCTGCGATATCAGCCTCGACACCTACCCTTATCTGCCTGGCTCGACGACGCTGTCGGCGCTGCTGCCCAGCTGGGCCATGTCCGGCGGCCCGGATGCCGCGCTGGCGCGGATCGCGGACCCCGAGGCTCGGGCGCGAATCATCCAGGACGTCAATATCAATGGCTCTGACGGCTGCCACGGCGTTACCGTCGAATGGGAGACCATCCAGATCAGCGGCGTCGCCAACCCGGAGCTGAGCGAGTTCGTCGGCCGCACGGTGGCCGATATCGCCGCCGACCAGGACCGCGAGCCCGTCGAGGTCTTCTTCGAGCTGCTGACCCGAGATCAGCTGGCCACCACCATCCTTCAGCACGTCGGCCACGAGGAGAACGTGCGCGCCATCATGCGCCACCGCCGCCACATGGGCGGCAGCGACGCCCTGCTGGTTGGCGACCGCCCACACCCCCGCGCCTGGGGCACCTTCCCGCGCTATCTCGGCCGCTATACCCGTGAACTCGGCGTCCTCGCCCTCGAGGACTGCGTCCACCACCTCACCGGCCGCCCCGCGCAACGCCTCCGCCTGCGCGACCGCGGCCTGATCCGCGCGGGCTACGCCGCCGACCTGGTGCTCTTCGATCCGGCCACGGTCATCGACCGGGCCACCTTCGAGAACCCCAAACAGCAGGCCCACGGCATCCCCTACGTCCTCGTCAACGGCGAATTCGCCCTGGACGCGGGCAAACCCACCGGAATCCGCGCCGGCCGCGCCCTGCGCCTGGATGCCACCCGAAAGGAGACCCGATGACCTCGCTCGAGCACCGGACGGCCGCCATGGACGCGATCCTGTCCGACCGAGCACTGACCGTCGTGCGCGCACCGAGGATCCCGGATCCCGTGGCGCTCGCCGACGCCCTCGCCGGAGCCGGAATCCGCGCGGTGGAACTGACTTTCACCACACCGGGCGTACTGGAATGCATCCGCGAGATCGCGGCGGCCGGGCGTGCGGTCATCGGCGCGGGCACCGTGCTGAGCCGCGAGCAGGCCGAGGCCGCCATCGAGGCCGGGGCGCGGTTCCTGGTCACGCCCGGTATCAGCGAGCAGGTCGCCGAGGTGGCCGTCCGGCGCGACATCCCGGTCGTCATGGGCGCTTTCACCCCCTCCGAGGTGATGTGGGCCATGGAGTTGGGCGCGGCCGCGGTCAAGATCTTCCCGGCCCGGGCACTGGGCCCGGGCTACCTGAAGGACCTGCGCGGTCCCTTCCCGAACGTCCGCCTGATCCCCTCCGGCGGGGTCAATGCGGGCAATGCCGCCGACTTCCTCGCCCACGGGGCGGTCGCGGTCACCGCCGGAACCGATGTCGTACCACCCGCCGCCGTGGCGGCGGGCGAATGGGCCGAGATCGCCTCGCGCGCGGCCGCATTCGTTCGAGCCTTGCGCTGATTCAAAACTGCGCTGGATCAAAGAAGTGAACTGAGAGGTATCCCATGAGCACCACCGTGGACTGGCTGCGTACCAGCACGCCGGGACTGCTGCTGCTCTGCGGTGCGGCCATCGCCGTACTGCTGATCGCGATCATCCGGTTCAAGCTGGAACCGTTCATCGCTCTGCTGCTCACCGGCCTCGGCCTGGCCCTGGCCGCCGGACTGCCGGTGTCGCAGATCGTCGGCACCGCCCTGAAATCCGGTGACTCCCTGCTGGAGACCGGATTCGGCTCGATCCTGGGCCACATCGCCGTGATCATCGGCCTGGGCACCGTGCTCGGCGCGATCCTGGAAAGGTCCGGCGGCGCGGATGTTCTGACCCAGAAGCTGCTGAGTCTCTTCGGTGAGAAGGGCGCTCCGGTGGCCATGGGCCTGCTGGGCCTCATCTTCGGCATCCCGGTCTTCTTCGATATCGGCATCTTCGTGCTCGCGCCGCTGGTCTACGTGGCCGCCAAGCGCGGCGGCCGCTCGCTGGTGCTCTACGCCATGCCGATGCTCGCCGGTCTGTCCATGACGCACGCGTTCCTGCCGCCGCACCCGGGCCCGGTCTCGCTGGGCGGGCTGCTCGGGGTGAGCCTGGGCTGGCTGATCGTGATGGGATTCGTCTGCGGCATACCGGGATTCATCGCCGCAGGCATCGTGTGGGGCAGCTGGATCGGCAAGCGGGTGCACGTCGAGGTGCCCGCCGACTTCCTGGTGCGCGAACCCGACAGCGTGACCGAGGGCCCCGGAGCAGCCACTGCCGCCCCCGACACGACCACCGCGACGCTGGTCAAGCGCCCGCCGTCGGTCGGCCTGATCGGCGCGATCATCGCCGTGCCCCTGGTCCTCATCCTCGGCGCGACCTTCGGCACCCAGCTGCTGATCAAGGGCTCGAAGCCGCTGCAGGTCCTGACCTTCCTCGGCACCCCCGCCGTCGCCCTGCTGCTCACCGTCCTGCTCGCCTTCTACGTGCTCGGCATCCGCCGCGGCTCCACCGTGCAGGAGCTCAGCGCGGTCACCGCGGAATCCCTGCGCCCGGTCGGCATGCTGTTGCTGGTGGTCGGCGCGGGCGCGTTCTTCGGAAAGGTGATCTCCGCCACCGGAATCGGCACCGCCCTGGCCCACACCATGTCCGCGGCCGGACTGCCGGTGATCGTGCTCGCCTATGTGATCAGCTGCGGCCTGCGCATCGCCCAGGGTTCGGCCACGGTGGCCATCGTCACCACGGGCGGCATCGTCGCCCCGCTGGTGGCCGAGCACGGATACTCCCAGGTGGCGCTGGCGCTCATCGCCATGGCCATCGCCGCCGGCTCGATCATCCTCAGCCATGTGAACGACGGTGGCTTCTGGATCATCTCGAAGTTCTTCAACCTGACCGTGAAACAGACGCTGCAGACCTGGACGGTGCTCGAGACAGTCCTGTCCGTGGTCAGCTTCGCGGTGGCCGCGGTCCTCTTCGCGATCCTCGCGTGAGGTGACGTTCGGGCAGAGTGGAATCAGACACTTCGGATAGGAGATCCGCATGGACCTACCGATCGCCGGTTCCACCCTTGCCGTTTCGACCGGTTCCACCGTCTATCAGCTCGCGCTCGCGGCCGGACCCTATGTGGTCAATATCGAGGGCGAGCTGGCGGTGCACAGTCCGACCGGGGAAAGCCTGCACCGGATTCCGGGAGAGCCGCACACCGATGATCTGGCGGCGGCGCTCACCGGGGTGATCACCGCCGCGGTGGCGGCGGACGACGGGGAGCTGCGCATCGATCTGGATTCCGGCCATCGCCTCGTGGTGGAGCCGGATCCGTATTTCGAGGCGTGGAACGTGACCGCGCCCGGACGCTATCTCGTGGTCTGCATGCCCGGCGGTGAGCTGGCGGTGTGGTCGGCCGAATCCTGAACGGCGCTGAATCTCGAACGGTGCGTTGGCTGTTCGTCGTCATGGGCGTCGCGGCCGGTGGACCCCGATGAGGTCGGCCCACCGCCGCGACGACGGATACCTCGCGGCACGCAGCGCGCACCACCTCGGCGACAGCCCTGTGGTCCGCGTTCGTGCCGTCCCCTCGCGGACACCCGGTGTCGCCGTGCGGGCGCATCGCACGGCGGGGAAAGCATCCCGATCCGAGGGGGTGATGGTCAAGGCGGACCCCTGTCCCAATTTGTCCCAGTGGCGTTGCGTCGGGTTAGCTAGCGGACGTATTTGGATTCACATTTCGGCTGGAGGTATAGGTGACCGCGCTCTCGGAGATTGCGGACTATTTGCGAGGGCGGCGTGAGGCGGCCGGATTGACCCGCGCGGAGCTGTCCAAGCGAGCCGGTGTCTCCGAGGCGTTGATCCAGAAGATCGAGCAGGGCACTCGGCCGCCGACCGCCACCGCGCTCGGCGCGCTGTTCACCGCATTGGAGGTGCCGGTGCAGGTGCGCGAGCACGCCGCCACCCTGCTGCAGCCCGAGCTGGCCAGCTTCGGGACCGAGATCACCCCGCCCGAGCCGTACGAACTCGACTTCCTGCGGAGCCTGCCGTACCCGGCGTGCTACCAGACCATGCCCGCGGTCGACCTGGTCGCCGCGAATGACGCCTATCTGAAGGCGTTTCCGGGTCTCGAGCCCGGTGGCGTCATCCTCGAATGGATGATGCTGGATCCCCGGGCGCGCGAGGTCATGGCCGACTGGGAAAGCGACGCGCATCTCATGGCCTACGGCTTCCGGTACCTGGCGTCGGCCATCCACTCGCCGGAGAAGATCCAGGCCATCATCGCGCGATGCAGCGCGGCCCCGGAGTGGGATCGCTTCTGGAACACCGAAGTCGCGGCTGACACTATCCAGCGCCGAGTTACGCGCGTGCTCTCACCCGATACCGGCGAGCTGATCAGCTACCACATCCAGGTCTTCAAATTCGAACTGCCGCAGCGCCCTTGGTGGATCTACTCCCTGGTCCCCGTCAATTGAGCTGAGCCGGTGGAGAAGTGCTGCCGGTAGCGTTCGGGCGTGGTGCCCAGGCGGCGGGTGAACACCCGGTGCAGGGTCTCGCCGTGCCGGTACCCGACCTGGCGCGCGATCGCGCCGACGGTCAGCTCCGTGGATTCCAGTAGCCGGCGGGCCGACTCCAGCCGCAGATCCTCGATGAAAGCCGCGGGCGTGCTACCGGTTTCGGCGCGGAACGCCCGGGCGAAATTGCGTTCGCTCATGCCCGCCCGCCGCGCCAGCACGGCCACCGTGAGCTCCTCGTCGAGGTGATCGGGCAGCCACTGCTGCACGGCGCGGATGGCGGGCGTGCGCGCGGGCTGGCTGCGCAGCTGGGCGCTGAACTGGGCCTGCCCGCCCGGCCGCCGGGTGAACACCACATACACCCGCGCGATCATGGCGGCCGTCTCGCGCCCGTGATCGTCCTCGACCAATGCGAGCGCCAGATCGACGCCCGCGGACATGCCCGCCGAGGTCCAGCGATTGCGATCGCGGACGTAGATGCGATCCGGTTCGACGGTCACCCGCGGAAAGCTCTGCGCCAGTAGGTCTGTCGAGCCCCAGTGGGTAGTGGCGCGATAGCCGTCCAGCAATCCCGCGGCGGCGAGCAGCAGCGCGCCCGCGCAGACCGAGGTCACCCGCCGCGCCTTGCGGGCGAGGGCGGGCAGCTCCGGAACGACCGCCGCGGCACCGGGTCCGGACACATCGCCGCCGACCACGATGAGGGTGTCGAAGTCCTCGCCCTCGGCGATCTCGCGCAGGGAATGCGCCACCGAGAGGGTCAGCCCGCCGTCGGTCTGGATCGGGAGACCGCCCGGCGAGGCCGTCAGCAGCCGGTAGGGCAGGGCAGGGGATTCGCCGTTCGGGGCCGGGCCGTCGACGGTGACCGCGCGGCCCCGCAGCTCCACCGGCAACTTGTGCGTCGGCGTCTCGACAATGCCGTTGAGGAGCGCGAACACATCCAGCGGCCCCGCCAGCTCGGAGATCTGCATGCCTTGGAAGACGACGAAGACAATGGTGCGAGGGCCGGACACCTCGCCATCATCGCAGCCGAGGCGAATGGCTGTCACGGTCAATTGCTGATCGATCCGGCCGCCTTCGGGACGCTGTGGCGGTCCAGGAACGGGATCAGGAGCGCGGCCACCCGCTCGGCGAACTGGGCGTGGGGATAGTGGCCGCCCTTTTCGACCAGGGCGTACCGGCCCAGACCGGGCGGCAGGGCGGCCACGATGCGCTGGGCCTCCGCCTCCGGGCTGGGGAAGTCAGGGTCCTCCGCGCCCATGATTATCAGTGCGGGACACCGGACTTCAGCCAAGCGAGCCTCGGCATCGGCCGGACTGGTCACACCGGTCTTCATGAATTCCGCCCAGCGGCCGGGCTCCCGGAGGTGGTTCCGCAGGGCGGCGAGATAGTCGTCCTGATCGGCGGGCCGGGTCGGATAGGCCACGCCCTCGAGGTACCGGAACCACAGTCGCGGCGACTTCAACAGCTGGGTGCCGACCAGTTCGACCATCGCGCGGCGGTGGCGGCGATCCGACCACAGCGCGCCGAGGTCCGGCTGGATGGTCATGGTGAACGGGTCGATCTCCACGATGGCCGACACCAGCTCCGGGGCCTCGGCCGCCGCGATGGTGGCCGAACCGCCCGACAGCGAATGCCCGACGATCACCGTCGGACCCCCGAAATGCCGGATGACTCCGAGCAGATCGAGGGCCACGTCGGTGCGGCTGATGGCCGCCTTGCTGGTCACCGACGGCCAGTCCAGGCTGGATTCGCCGTGGCCGCGCATATCGGTGTTCACCACGCGGTACCCGGCGGCGGCCAGCGGAGCGACCAGGTGGCGGTAGTCCTGCCGCCAGGCGCCCATCCCGTGTGACAGCACCACGAGGGGACCGTCACCGGTCACATCGCACGCGATCCGCCCGTGCTCGAGCGTTACGAACTCGGTCATTTCCCGGTCCTCCAAGCGTTTTCGTTCCGGTGCCGAGAAGCTCGGCACGACGGAATTGAACGCCGGAAACGGGAGCGAGCCGAGGGCTCGGGCCGGACGGATCAGGGGTGTGGCAGATCCGGTCAGTCGCTGACCGTGCTGACCGCAACCGGAGCGGGAACGCCGAACCAGGTGGTAAGAGCGTCCCGCAGTGCGGGTGCTGCCGTCTCCAGGTCCTCGTCCACCGTTGCGGCCCACGCGATATGGGCGTCCGGGCGGATCAGCAGGGCGTCGCCGGGACGATCATCGGTGGTGACGGTGCGGATCTCCACCCGCTCGGCCCAATCCTTGGCGATCTCGATCAGATCCGGGCGATCGGCCAGCACGAGCAGGACCGGACGCGGGGTGCGCAGCAGTTCGCCGACGCTGGTCTCACCTTGTTCGGTGCGCAAGGCCAGATCGGGAACCACGGTGCCGGTCAGCGGATGCCCGTTGGGATTCGCCAGCGGCAACCGCAGTTCGGTGCCCGCGATGAGCCCGGCCAGGCGGTACAGCGCGGGCTCGTCGGTGAGCAGCTCCTGGAACAGCTCGCGCAGGGCCTGGGCCGCCGGATCGTCGGAGCGGCGCAATGCGACCTGGGCCTGGGTCTGCATCATGATGCGGGTGCCCGCGAAGTGGCGTTCGTCGTGGTAGGTGTCCAGCAGCTCGGCCGGGGCCCAGCCCTGTAGGTCGGCGGCCAGCTTCCAGGCCAGGTTGATCGCGTCGGTCATGCCCGCGGTCAGTCCGACACCGGTCATGGGGAATCCGTGTGCGGCGTCACCGGCCACCAGAACCCTTCCGGCGCGGTACCGTTCGGCCTGGCGGGCCTGGAACTGATAGCGCGACAGGCGAATCGGGTCGACCAGCGGCAGGTCGACGCCCAGGACGCGGCGGATGCTGTCCTGCAGCTCCGCCAGCGACATGGGCTCGTTGTCGTCGGTCTCGTCGTTCGTGTCCTCGGTGACCTGGATCATCAGGGTGCGGGTGGGGGAGACCGGCCCCATCGCGAACACACCGTGATCGGTCCGGGTGAAGCCCGGGGAGATGACGCCGTGCCCGGCGATCTCGATGGCGCCGTTCTCCAGCACGGTCACCGACTCGGGCACGCTGACCTGACCCAGCCGGTTGACCTCCGGGTAGGTGGTACCCGGGAAATCGATTCCGGCCATGGTGCGGACGCGACTGCGCGCCCCGTCGCAGGCCACCAGATAGCCTGCGGTGAGCCGGTATTCGCCGTCCGGGCCGCTGACCTCGACGGTGACCGCGCTGTCCTGCTGCTCGATTCCGCGCACCTCGTGCCCGCGCCGCACCTCCGCGCCGAGCTCACCCACCCAATCGTCGAGCAGCTGTTCGAGTTTCGGCTGCGGCACATGCATCGCCTTCAACGGCGAATCGGCCAGCGGGCTGAAGTCCACATGCATGCCGCCGAACGGCAGCGCGGTGAGCGCGCCCGCGTCGGAACCGATGGCAGCCAGCCGTTCTCCCAGCCCCCGATAACCCAGCAATTGCAGGATCTGCCCGCTGAGCCCATTGGCCTTGGGGACCGTGCGCAATTGCGGCGACCGCTCCAGGACCACCGGCCGCACCCCGGCCAGCCGCAGTTCCGCGGCCAGCATCAGACCCGTCGGGCCCGCACCCACGATGATGACGTCGGCATCACTGTTTCGCACTCGCACTACTCCGTTTCCGTGGGTTTTCGCTACGGCCAGCGATTCTGCAGCATCACCGGGGTCTTGCCGCAAGGGCGGGGGTGCGATATACGTTGAAGAGGGCGGGATTCGAGTCCGGTCAGGACGCGGCCTGTTCGCCGAGCTTGTGGCGCAGCACCTTTCCGCTGGGGTTGCGCGGGAGCTCGGACAATCGGACGAACTGCTTGGGGACCTTGTAGCGTTCCAGGCGGGTCCGGATGTGCTCTCGCAGGGCCTCGTCGCCCGGATCATCGCTGGTGACGAGGTAGGCGCGCAGCACCTGGCCGTAATCGGGATCGGGGACGCCGACCACGATCACATCGGTGACCGAGGGGTGCTCGGCCAGCGCGTTCTCGACCTCGCGAGGGTAGATGTTCTCGCCGCCGGAGACGATCATCTCGTCGTCGCGGCCGTCGATGTAGAGACGGCCCTCCGCGTCGATATGGCCCATATCACCGACATTGACGTAGCCGTCGCGAATCTCCTTGCTGGGCGCGGCACCACCGCGGTCGGCGGTGTAGCCGTTGAAGCCCAGGCCGCCGCGGACGAAGATGGTGCCGGTCTCGCCGACGGCGGCCGGGGTGCGGTCGGCGCGCAGAATGCGCACGGAAACACCGAGAATAGGGCGGCCGACGGTCTTCGGTGAGTGCTCGAGGTCGGCGGGTGTCGCGATGGACACCACGCCCGCCTCGGTGGAGCCGTAGCCGTTGATCAGCCGGGGGCCGTAGTCGCGAAGGAAATTCTCGATGGTGTTCGGGGCGATCGGTGCCGCACCGGTCAAGGCCAGGCGCAATGATCCGAGGTCGTAGCGGCGGCGGACCTCCGCGGGCAGGGCCGCCAGGCGCTGGATCATGATGGGGACGCCGATGAACACCGTCGCGCGGTGGCGTTCGATATCGGCCAGCGCCAGTTCGGGATCGAAGCGGCGACGCGTGATGGCCGTTGCGCCCAAGGCCAATTGGCCCGCCAGCGCGCCGAGGCCGAAGCCGTGGAAGAACGGCGGTGCGACGATGGCGATATCGCGATGGCTCAGGCGGCTCGCGGCGGCCAGTGACGCGGCGGCCTCGAGTGCGGGCCGCAGGCCGATCTGGCGGGCCACGCCCTTGGCCATGCCGGAGGTGCCCGAGGTCAGCAAGGTGATCTTCGCGGGCTGACCGGCGCGCGGCGGAGACAGATGATGGTGCCGCGCAAGCTGATCCAGAGTCGGAATATCCGACGAGGACGCGGCCTCGACCCAGCCGCGCACCTGGAGGCCCGGATAGCCCGCCTCGGCGACCGCCGCCAGATATTCGTCGTCATGGACCAGGACATCCGGCGCGTGCCGCTCCAGGATCCGGGCCAGCTGGGCGGCGGGTAGCTCGGTATTGAGGAACACCAGCTCGCACCCGAGTCGGCTGCCCGCGATCACGGCCGCGACGAAACCGCGGTGATTCCGGCACAGCACGCCCACGGTGCGCGCTCCCGGCGCCAGCGAATACAGCGATGCGGCAATGTTTTCCGAGCGCCGCATGAGCTCGCGATAGGTGACCGCGCCGGATTCGTCGATCAGCGCGATCCGATCCGGATACCGGGCCGCGGAGGCGGCGATGAGCAATCCGAGCGACGGGCCGTAATCGCGGTAGCCACGCGCGATCGACACGGCGGCACTCGGCCCGATCGGCCGCAGCGCGCCCGAGGTCGCGATGGCGGAAAGGGCGGTGCCCCAATCGAGGACGGCGTTAGGCCGCATTGCCCGACCCCTTCCCGTTGATCGCGCGCAGCGCCGCATCGGTGTCGCCGAGCCGCTTGTAGAGGGCGGTGGCCGCGACTTCGAGGGGCACCCGCAGGATCGGCACCAGCACCGCGGTCAGATACCCGTAAGCGGGAATCATGAAGCGCGGCTTGCGAATCAGCGCCCGCGCGACACCGGTCGCCGCCTCGGCCGGAGTCTGCCCGGGTAGCGCCGACATCCAGCGGCTGGGCGCGCTCATCCGGGTATGCATAAGACCGGCGTAGATGGTGGTGAGCGTGACCCCGTCGGGCCGCGCCTCCATGCCCACCGCCCGCATCCACACGTCGAAGGCGGCCTTCGACGAGAGGTAGAACCCCCATTTCGGCGCGGTCGGGAACAGCACGCCGACCGTGGAGACGTTCACGATGTGACCGCTGCGCCGCGCCCGCATGCTCGGCAGCAGTTCCAGGGTGAGCCGCATCGGGCCGAGATAGTTGGCCGAGGACGTGGCGGTCAGATCCTTGGGGCGGTCGTAGGACAGGTGGATGGAGCGGCGTAATGACTTGCCCGCGTTGTGGATCAGATAGTCGACATGGCCGAAGCGGGTCAGGATCTCGCTGGCGAACTCCGAAATCGATTCCGGCTCACCCAGATCCAGGCGCAGCGCCACCGCCTGCCCGCCCGCGGCCTTGATCTCGGCGGCGACCTCCTCGAGCTGGTCGAGCGAGCGCGCACCGAGCACGACGGTGGCACCGGCCGCGCCCAGCAGGCGGGCGGTCTCCGCGCCCAGGCCATGCGAAGCGCCGGTCACCACGGCGATCTTGCCCTCGACTTCGCGGCGCAGGCGCTTCGGATCGGAGATGCCGCGCGGGCCGATGAGCCAGGCCGCGGCCCGGCCGATCGGTCCCGCCGCGAGGGCATTGTTGGGTCGGTTCAAGCCGTCCACTACGTGTTCTCTTTTCGTGTTGGCTGAGCGGCATTGCTCAGGTCCAGCAGGGCCGCGATAACGCGGGAAGTCATGGTGATCGACGGGTCGAGCGCCAAAGTCGTTTGGATGGTGGCGAATCCGGCCGCCAACACCAGCGCCCGCAGACGCTCGCGATCGGGATCGCCTTCGGTGAGCCAGCGCGCGGTGGCGCCCTCCACGAACGCCAGCCAGCCGTCTATCGCGATATGAACGGTGGAACCCTCACCGGTGGAGACGATTTCGGTCAGCAGCGCGGTGACCAGGCGGTCCCGGTGCCGCTCGTGCTGGGCGAGCAGCCGCTCGTCGGCCCCCGCGCGCGGCGTCATGATCAGCGCGGTCCCGTGCTGCTGCACGAAATCCAGATAGATGTCGAACCCCTGGGTCAGCCGCTCCATCGCGGGTCCCCGCAACGCCTGCAATCGATCCCAGAAATCCTCCAGCACCGCCTCGTGCACCGCCAGGTACAGCTCGTGCTTGCCCCCGAAGTGGTACCCGATCGACCCGACGGCCGCCCCCGCCGCCGCCGCGATCTCCGCGATCGACACCTCCTCGTACCGCTTGGCCGAGAACGCGGCCCGCCCGGCGTCCACCAGCGCGGCCCGCGACTGCCGCCCCCGCCGGTTCACCTGCGGACCACTTTTTGAATCTCGTTCAACTTTGGCCACGCGGGCAGCATAGCCAGGTTTTTGAACGAGATTCAAGAACTGATTTCCGACCCGCGACCTGGCCATCGCGTGAACTGGCTCACATCGCGTCACGGGATTTCGGCATCCGGCGTCTTGTGGGCATGACGAACATGGAACAGACTTCGGTCCTCATCACCGGCGCGAACAAGGGGCTCGGCTACGAGGCCGCGCGGCAACTGGGCGAGCTCGGCTGGACGGTCTTCCTCGGCTCGCGGGATGCCGAACGCGGGCAGGCGGCCGTCGACAAGCTGGCCGCCGCGGGCGTGGAGGCCATCCTGATTCCCTTGGACGTGACCTCGGACGACTCTGTGGCGCAAGCGGTTCGGCTGGTGCGCGAGCACACCGACCGGCTCGATGTCCTGGTGAACAATGCCGGCGCCCCCGGGCATGTGGTCAACCCGGCCGAAGCCACCGTCGAGGAACTCCACCCCGTCTTCGATACCAATGTCTACGGTCCGGTCCGGGTCACCCAGGCCTTCCTGCCATTGCTGCAAGAGGCCGAGAATCCCCGCGTCGTGATGGTGTCCAGCGCCGCCGGCTCTTTCGCGGTCGTCACCGATCCGACCCAGGCTGTCGCGCAGATGCACGAGCTCGCCTACACGTCCTCGAAGGCCGCCCTCAATATGCTGACCCTCCGCTACGCGCAGGCGCTGCCCGGCATCAAGTTCAACGCCATCACCCCTGGCGAGGTGGCCAACCGCAAATTCGCCGCCACCGATATGAACAACCACATGGGCCAGCTGACCGCCGCCGAGGGTGCGGAGCCGATCGTGCGACTCGCGACGATTCCCGCCGACGGGCCGACCGGAACCTTCACCGATCGCCTGGGCTCGATCGCCTGGTGAGTCAGTTCGCGCGGCTCAGGACGGCGATGGGGAAGCGGCGGGGGCTCAGGGCGCGGTAGGTGTCGAAGTGGGGGTACCCGGCCGTGAGTGTGCGCCAATGGGAGTCGTACTCGGCCTCGTCGGTGACCACCCGCACGGTGACGGGGAAGGTCTCGCGGCCGATGCGGACCGAGGCCCGATCCGGGGCGGCGACCAGGTTCTTCCACCAGTTGGGGGTGCCGGGGTTGCCGCCATTGGAGCCGCAGATCAGCAGGTCGTCGCCGGACCAGATCTGCATGAGCATGACGGGGCGCGGCGCACCGGATTTGCGGCCGGGCACGATCAATTCGAGGACCGGATCACCGAAGAGGGTGCCGAAGCGGGTGCCGCCGAAGCGCTCGTAGAGGCGTCGGTGCAGGCGGGCGTAGAAACGGGCGACCGGACCCAGGTAGGTGGTGGAGTAGTGGTTGAAACGACCCTCGAGGGTCAGTGGGCCGGAGTTGGTGCCGGACATCGGTTTCCCCTTCGGTCGGTACGAGTTTCACTTTACATCGCGTCCAGTGAGTGGCTGTATCGCTCATGGGTAGGCTCCGAATATGACCGTGGGCACCGATTCCGGTCCGATGGGCGATGTGGACGCGTTCGATCGGCTGCGGCCGCTGCTGTTCACCATCGCCTACGAGATGCTCGGCAGCGCCGCCGACGCCGAGGATGTATTGCAGGACAGCTATCTCCGCTGGCGCGACACCGACCCGGCGCAGGTGACGCATGTGCGCGCCTATCTCACCCAGATCGTCACCCGGCAGGCGCTCAACCATCTGCGCACGGTGCGCCGCCGCCGCGAGGAGTACGTGGGCAGCTGGCTGCCCGAGCCGATCCGCACCGAGACCGACGCCAGTTCCGATGTGCTGCTGGCGGAATCGGTGTCGATGGCCATGCTGCTGGTGCTCGAGACCCTCGGCCCGACCGAGCGCGCGGTGTTCGTGCTCTCGGAGGTGTTCGGCCACAGCCTGGTCGAGATCGCGGGCATGATCGGCAAATCCGATGCGACCGTGCGCCAGATCGCGCACCGCGCGCGTGAGCACGTGCGGTCCCGCAAGAAGCGCTTCGAACCCGATTCCGACACCAGCCGCGCGGTGATCGGAAAGTTCCTGCGGGCCGCGCAAACCGGCGATCTGCAGACCCTGATGGACGTGCTCGCCCCCGACGTCGTGCAGATCTCCGACGGCGGCGGCAAGGTCACCGCGGCCCGCCGCCCGGTGGTCGGCGCGGAGAAGGTCGCCGCCTACCTGATCGGCCTGGTACGAAAGGCGCTGGGGGACATGACCGTCGAGCTCGGCACCTACAACGCGCTGCCCGCGCTGCTGGTGCGCGACGTCGACGGACGGCTCGACACCGTGCAGATGATCGAGATCAGCGGCGACCGCATCACCGGGCTGTACGCGGTCCGCAATCCCGACAAACTACACACCGCCGAACAGACGCGCGTGCTGAACCGGTGACTACGGCTCCAGCAGCCGCTGAATCGTTGCGTAGCTGGGGATCTCGCCGACCAGCTGATGACCGTGGGTGACCGATTCGGCGGTGTGCACGGCGGCCCCGAGGGCGGCGCGGTAGAGCAGTGATCCGGTGCTGATCCGCCGCACCCCGAGTTCGGCGAGCTCGGCGACGGTCGGTCCGGTGGGGGAGAACAGCAGGTTCAGCGGCGCGGTCAAGGCCGAGGTGAGCGCGCGAATCCCCTCCGGATCGGTGATGCCCGGCACGAAAATGCCGTCCGCACCGCACTTCTCGTAGTGCAGCACGCGATCGAGGGTGGACTCCGCATCGATGTCCAGCCAGTAGGTATCGGTGCGCGCGTTGATGAAAAGCTCTGGCACCCGCGCCTTCACGGCCGCGATCAACGCACCGTGCGCCTGCGGATCGGCCAGCTCGGCATTGGATCGGCTGTCCTCCAGGTTGATTCCCGCGATGCCCATCGCGACCAGCTCGGCGCAGAACTCAGCCACCTCAGCAGGATCGGTGCTGAATCCGCCCTCGACATCCACCGTCACCGGAATCGAGAGCCGCCCGAGTCGCCGTGCCAGCGCGAGGGTTTCGTCGCGGGTGGCGGCGGTGCCGTCCGGCAGCCCGGCGGTGGCGGCCACCCCGAGGCTGGTGGTGCCGATCGCCGGAAACCCGGCCTCGGCCAGCATGGCCGCCGACCCGAAATCCCAGGCATTGGGCAGCACCAGCGGCTTGCCGCCGTGGTGCAGACTGCGGAACAGCTCGGCCTTCGTCATCACACCGCTCCCGGAAGTCAGTTCACGCAGGGAATCTTCGAGCCGATCGTAGTGGTGACGGGCTTACCGGCATCCGGCGCGTCCGAGGTGGTCGTGCCGCCGGTCGAGGTGGTGCCCGCGGTGGTGGTCGGGCTGGTGGTGGTCGCCGTCGGATCCAGCGACGCCGGAATCTCGAGATCGGGTCCCACGACCAGCTTCACGTGCCCGGCCGACACCGAGGTCGACGGGCTCACCGGCAGACCGCCGAACATCTCCGACAGCTGCTTGGCGTCGGTGTCCGCGCCGGTGCCGTAGTAGATCGTCGAGGTGGTGCCGTCGGCGTAGGTCGCGTTGCTCACGTCACCGGCCGGGAAACCCTTGGTGGTCAACAACTTCGACACCTTCGCCGCCTGCCCCGGCGTGCCGCTGGCGTTCGCCACGTCCAGCGTCGAGGTAGGGGTGGTGGCCGGGGCGGCGGGCGCGGCCGGGGTCGACACCCCGAACGCCTCGCGCACCGTCTTCTTGATGGCCACCGGATCGATGATGTTCACGTCCTGGCCGTCGATATTGTCGTAGCGCAGCACCGGCAGCGTCCGGAACTCCACCGTCGGCGATTCCGCGCGCCCGAGCGTGGTGGCGAAATCGGTGAGGCTCCAGCCGTCCGAGAGCACCACATCCTTGTGCGCCACATCCATCAGCGACTTGAGCCGTCCCGGATTGGCCAGCGTGCCCGAGCTCTTCATGGAATTGGCGACCGAGGTGAGGAACGCCTGCTGCCGGTGGGTGCGGTCGAGGTCGCCGTTCTCGAGGCCGTGCCGCTGCCGCACGAAGGCCAGCGCGTCGGAGCCGTCGAGATGCTGGGGTCCGGCGGGGAACTGCGCGCCGGAGTAGTAACTGTCGTCCACGGCGTGATTGAGGCACACGTCGACGCCGCCGAGCGCGGTCGCCAGATCGTAGAAACCGGCCAGGGAGATCTCCGCGAACCGGTTGATGGGCACGCCTGTGAGCGCTTTCACAGTCTGAACGATGCTGGCGCGCCCCGCCTCCCGGCCCTGCCGCTCCAGCTCCGGACCCTCGGCCATGCCCTTGGCCTTGAGCTTCTCCTCGACCGTGTACTTCTTCAGGCCGTAGGACTCCTTGATCTTGGCGTGGTCGTAGCCCGGAATGCCTTGTACGGGAACATAGTCGTCACGCGGAATCGAGAACGCGACGATGTGTTTCAGATCCTTCGGAATGTGCACCAGGATGAGCGAATTGGCGTTGTAGCCGCCCTCGGAGCCGTCGCCGGCGTGCAGCTGGTCGAGGATCGCCTTGGGGAGATCGTTGCCGTCCAGGTCTTTTCGGGTGTCCAGACCGATCAGCAGCATATTGATGTCGCCGTCGAGGTTCACGTCCTCGGGCGCGATCGCGCCGGTGCGGGTGAAGCCCTTGTCCAGGCTGGTCTCGCCGTACCAGACGATGCCGGTGATGCCCATCACGCCCGCCGCCACCAGCGCCATGACACCGCGGCCGGCCATCCGCAGCCGCTTGTCCCGCTCGCGCTGCGCCGGTGTGCGTTCGGGTCTGCCGCTACGCCCTGGCTTGCCCTCGGCCTTGCCCTCGGAACGCCGCCGGTCCGCGCGCCGACGGTTCGCCGGTGGCTCGGCACGTCGCGACCGTCGGGGAGTCGGGGTGGGCGTCTCCGGTGTCCGGCGGCTGCGGCCCGCTTCGGGGCCGACGACCGGCAGCGGTTGGGTGGCGTCGTCGTACATGGCGCTGTCGAGTGTGCCGTAAGCGGCGCTCGCTGTCAGATTCTCGCCCGGTTGTGAATGAGCTTGCACAGTCGTGCATAATCATCACATGGTGGATGTCTCGAACGGACCCCTGCGGGTCGCGGTAGCTGGTGCGAGCGGCTACGCGGGCGGCGAAGTGCTGCGACTGCTACTCGGCCATCCAGCCTACCGAAGCGGGCGCCTCGAGATCGGGGCGCTGACCGCGGGGTCCAATGCCGGCACCACCCTGGGTGAGCTGCAGCCGCATCTGCTGCCGCTGGCCGACCGGGTGCTCGCGCCCACCACCGTCGAGGAGCTCGCGGGCCACGACGTGGTCTTCCTGGGCCTGCCGCACGGGCAGTCCGCGGCGATCGCCACGGCATTGCCGGAGTCCACGATCATCATCGACTGCGGCGCCGATTTCCGGCTCACCGACGCGGCCGCGTGGGAGAAGTACTACGGCTCCGCGCACGCGGGCAGCTGGCCCTACGGGCTGCCGGAGCTGCCGGGCGGGCGCGAGAAGCTGCGCGGCGCAACCCGGATCGCGGTGCCCGGTTGCTACCCGACCGTGTCGAGCCTGGCGCTGGCCCCGGCCGTTGCGGCCGGAATCATCGAGCCGCGCGTGAATGTGGTTGCGGTGAGCGGCACCTCGGGCGCGGGGCGCAAGCTGGATGTCGGGCTGCTGGGCTCGGAGGTGATGGGCTCGCTGCGCGCGTACGGCATCGCGGGCGCGCATCGGCACACGCCCGAGATCGCGCAGAACCTGAAGGCCGCGGGATCGGGTGCGGACGTGAGTGTTTCGTTCACGCCGGTGCTGGCTCCGCTGCCGCGCGGCATCCTCGCCACCTGCACCGCGCCGACCACCGTGGACGCCGCGCAGGCCCGCGCCGTCTACGAGAAGGCCTACGCCGACGAGCCTTTCGTGCACCTGCTGCCCGAAGGCGTACTGCCGCAGACCGGTTCGGTGCTCGGCTCCAATGCCGTCACCCTGCAGGTGACCGTGGACACCGACGCCGGACTGCTGGTGGTCATCGGCGCGATCGACAACCTGACCAAGGGCACCGCGGGGGCCGCGGTGCAATCCATGAATCTGGCTCTCGGAATGGACGAGACCGCAGGACTTTCCACCGTAGGAGTGGCACCGTGACTATCGACAACGGCAAGCTGGTGCGGACCCAGGGCGTCACCGCACCGTTGGGTTTCCGCGCGGCGGGCATCGCGGCGGGCATCAAGAAGTCCGGCAAGCCGGACCTGGCGCTGGTGTTCAGCGAGGGCCCGGAGTACGCGGCCGCGGGCGTGTTCACCCGCAACAAGGTCAAGGCCGCGCCGGTGCTGTGGTCGCAGCAGGTGCTGACCGGCGGCCGGCTGCGCGCGGTCATCCTGAACTCCGGCGGCGCCAACGCGTGCACCGGCCCGGGCGGCTTCCAGGACACCCACGCCACCGCCGAGGAACTGGCGAAGGCGCTGAGCAACTGGGGCACCGAGACCGGCGCCGGCGAGATCGCGGTCTGCTCAACGGGTTTGATCGGTGACCGGCTGCCGATGGACAAGCTCATCCCGGCCGTCACCGAGATCGTGCACGAGATGGGCGGCGGGCTGTCCGGCGGTGCGGACGCGGCGCGGGCCATCATGACCACCGACACCGTGCCGAAGGAGGCCGCGTTCCACCATCAGGACAAGTGGAACGTCGGCGGCATGGCCAAGGGCGCGGGCATGCTCGCGCCGTCGCTGGCCACCATGCTGGTGGTGCTGACCACCGACGTGGTCGCCACGCCCGAGCAGCTGGACGAGGCGCTGCGCAAGGCGACCGGCTACACCTTCGACCGGCTCGACGTGGACGGCTCCTGCTCCACCAACGACACCGTGCTGCTGCTGGCCAACGGCGCGTCCGGGGTCACGCCGTCGCAGGAGGATCTGAACGCGGCCGTGCTGGCGGTCTGCGACGATCTGGCCGAGCAGCTCATGTCTGACGCCGAGGGCGTCACCAAGCGCGTGCACATCACCGTGAAAGGCGCTGTCAGCGAAGAAGAAGCGCTCATCGGCGCGCGGGCGCTGGCCCGCGACAGCCTGGTGAAGACCGCGTTCTTCGGCTCCGACCCGAACTGGGGGCGCGTGCTGGCCGCCATCGGCATCGCGCCCATCGAACTGGATCCGAACCGGATCTCGGTGTCGTTCAACGGATCTCCGGTGTGCGTCGACGGCGTGGGTGCGCCGGGCGCGCGCGAGGTGGACCTGTCCGGCCCCGATATCGCGGTTCTCGTGGACCTGGGTCTGGGTGACGGCGAGGCGACCATCCGCACCACCGACCTCTCGCACGGCTACGTCGAAGAGAATTCGGCCTACAGCTCATGAACGAAGTGGTGAACCAGCTTTCGGCCCTCGACAAGGCGCATGTCCTCGCCGACGCGCTGCCGTGGCTGCAGAAGTTCCGCGACAAGATCGTGGTCGTGAAGTACGGCGGCAACGCCATGATCGACGACGAGCTCAAGCGGGCCTTCGCCGCGGATATGGCGTTCCTGCGCACGGTCGGCGTGCACCCGGTGGTGGTGCACGGCGGCGGGCCGCAGATCTCGGCCATGCTCAAGAAGCTCGGCATGACCGGTGAGTTCCGCGGCGGCTTCCGCGTCACCACGCCCGAGGTCATGGATGTCGTGCGCATGGTGCTGTTCGGGCAGGTGGGCCGGGAACTGGTGGGGCTCATCAATGCTCACGGCCCGTACGCGGTCGGCATCTCCGGTGAGGACGCGCACCTGTTCACCGCGACGCGGCGCACCGTGCAGGTCGACGGCGAGGCCACCGATATCGGACTGGTCGGCGACGTGACCTCGGTCGAGCCGTCCGCGGTGCTGGATCTCATTGCGGCGGGCCGTATTCCGGTCGTGTCCACCATCGCGCCCGACGCGGACGGCGTGGTGCACAACATCAATGCCGATACCGCCGCGGCCGCGCTGGCCGAGGGCATCGGCGCGGAGAAGCTGGTCATCCTCACCGATGTCGAGGGCCTGTACACGAATTGGCCCGACCGGTCCTCGCTGACCTCGCGCATCGACACCGACGCGCTCGCCAAGTTGCTGCCGTCGCTGGACGAGGGCATGGTCCCCAAGATGGAGGCCTGCCTGCGCGCCGTCGAGGGCGGCGTCCCGACCGCGCACGTGATCGACGGGCGGGTCGTGCATTCGGTCCTGCTGGAACTGTTCACCGGGGAGGGCATCGGCACGATGGTCACCCCTGCCGAGGAGAACTCATGAGCACAGCCGACATTCAGCAGCGGTGGAATACCGCACTGATGAACAACTACGGCACCCCGAAGGTGGCGCTGGTGCGCGGCGCGGGCGCGGTCGTCTACGACGCCGACGGCAAGCGCTACCTGGACTTCCTGGGCGGCATCGCGGTCAACAGCCTCGGCCACGCGCATCCGGCGATCTTGGCGGCGGTCACCCAGCAGTTGGGGACGCTCGGGCACGTGTCGAATCTGTATGCCTCCGAACCGGTCATCGAACTGGCCGAGCGGCTGCTCGCGCATTTCGGTGACGGGCACGGCAAGGCGTTCTTCTGCAACTCCGGCACCGAGGCCAACGAGGCCGCGTTCAAGATGGCGCGGCTGACCGGCAAGACCAAGATCGTCGCGTGTGAAGAGGCCTTCCACGGACGGACCATGGGCGCACTGGCATTGACGGGTCAGCCGTCCAAGCGGGCCCCGTTCGAGCCGATGCCCGCGGGCGTCGTGCACGTGCCCTATGGCGATGCGATGGCGCTGGCGGCCGCGGTCGACCAGGACACCGCCGCGGTGTTCCTCGAACCCATCATGGGCGAGAGCGGTGTCGTGGTGCCCCCGGCCGACTATCTGGCCAAGGCCCGCGCCATCACCAAAGACCAAGGCGCGCTGCTGATCCTGGACGAGGTGCAGACCGGTATCGGCCGCACCGGCGCGTTCTACGCGCACCAGGCGGCGGGCATCGTGCCCGATGTCATCACCCTGGCCAAGGGCCTGGGCGGCGGCCTACCCATCGGTGCCGTGCTCGCGCAGGGCCCGGCGGCGGAACTGCTGCAGCCCGGTATGCACGGCACCACCTTCGGCGGCAATCCGGTGTGCGCGGCGGCGGCGCTGGCGGTGCTGCGGACCATCGACGAGGAGGGCCTGCTCGCGCATGTCGAGACGGTCGGCAAGATCCTCGTCGACGGCATCGAGAACCTGAACCACCCGCTCGTCGATCATGTGCGCGGCGCGGGTCTGCTCATCGGCATCCAGCTGACCGCCGATGTCTCCGCCCAGGTGGATACCGCCGCGCGGGAGGCGGGCTACCTGCTGAACCCGGCCAAGCCCAATGTGATTCGACTCGCGCCGCCCCTGGTTCTGACCGAGACTCAGGCCGAGAACTTCCTGTCCGACCTGCCCGGCATCCTCGATGCCGCCCAGGCCACCGAGGAGACCAAGTGACCATCCGGCATTTCCTGCGTGACGACGACGTCACCCCCGCCGAGCAGGCCGAGATCCTCGCGATCGCCGCGGAACTCAAGGCCGCGCCGCAGTCGCGCAAGCCGCTCGCGGGGCCGCGCGGTGTCGCGGTCATGTTCGAGAAGAACTCCACCCGCACCCGGTTCTCCTTCGAGATGGGCATCGCCCAGCTCGGCGGGCACGCCGTCGTGGTGGACGGGCGCGACACCCAGCTGGGCCGCGAGGAGACCCTCGCCGATACCGGACGGGTGCTGTCACGGTACGTGGACGCCATCGTGTGGCGCACCTTCGAGCAGGCTCGCCTGGACGAGATGGCCGGGGCCGCAACAGTTCCCGTGGTCAACGCGCTGTCCAACGAGTTCCACCCGTGCCAGGTGCTGGCGGATCTGCAAACGCTGAAGGAGCGCAAGGGCGCGGACCTGTCCGGTCGCAATCTCACCTTCCTCGGTGACGGCGCGAACAATATGGCGCACTCGCTGCTGCTCGGCGGCGTGACCGCGGGCATGAACGTCACCATCGCCGCGCCGGAGGGTTTCGAGCCGCTGGGCTGGATCCTCGACGCCGCGCAGAAGCGGGCCGCCGAGACCGGCGCCACCATCACCGTCACCAATGATCCGCAGGCCGCCGCCGAGGGCGCGGACGCGCTGGTCACCGACACCTGGACCTCCATGGGCCAGGAGAACGACGGTCGCGACCGCGTCGCCCCGTTCCGCCCGTTCCAGGTGAACGCCGCGCTGCTGGCCCGCGCCGCCGCCGATGTGACCGTGCTGCACTGCCTTCCGGCGCACCGCGGCGAGGAGATCACCGACGAGGTGCTCGACGGACCGCACAGCGCGGTCTGGGACGAGGCCGAGAACCGGCTGCACGCGCAGAAGGCGCTACTCGTGTGGCTGCTCGAGCGTTTCGAGCGAGGTGAGAAGTGAGCGGCGAACGTCGCTCACCCGCCACCGTGTCCGGGAAGGCGGGTGCGGCCATCGCGCGCACCCGCGCCGGGCGGCAGGCGCGGATCGTCGCGATCCTGTCGCAGCACGAGGTGCGGAGTCAGTCCGAACTGGCCGTACTGCTTTCGGCCGAGGGCATCGAGACGACCCAGGCCACCCTGTCGCGTGACCTCGACGAACTCGGTGCGGTGAAGTTGCGCGCGGCCGACGGCGGCGCGGGCGTCTACGTGGTGCCCGAGGACGGCAGCCCCGTCCGCGGCGTCACCGGCGGCACCGAACGCCTCTCCAAGCTGCTCGGCGACCTGCTGGTGTCCACCGATGCCAGCGGCAATATCGCAGTGCTGCGAACTCCTCCCGGGGCCGCGCACTTCCTGGCCAGTGCCCTCGACCGCGCGGCGCTGCCGGAGATCGTGGGGACGATCGCCGGGGACGACACCATCGCGGTCATCGCCCGCGAGCCCATGACCGGCGCGGAGTTGGCCGCCAAGATCGAACAGCTGGCCTGAATCGGGCTGTGCCGCAGGATAATTGCGGTAGCGGGGGGCGGACGGGCGCGTACGCTCGGAGGATAGTAATTCTCCGAGCGAGGAACGCACATGTGCGAAGGCTATGGACTGATCGCAACCTTCGAAGCCGGGACGCGGGAGCGCCCCGAAGTGCCGGAGGTGGTCCAGGAGAATCTCACCCGGACCGCCGACGGGATGTGGGTGGTGCTGGCGCACAAGGTGGCTCGGCGGGTTGCGGGGGAGGAACTGTTCATCCCGGCCACCGGCGGGGAGCCGTATCCGGTCGACGCGGTGGCGGAGTGCCGGCGCGGTGGGAGCCACGCGGTGCCGGATCCGTTGTGCAGCTGCGGGTTTCATGCGGTTTCTGAGAACGCACCGGAGGCTTACGGCGGGCGGTTCACCCAGTTGACCGTCGCATTGTCGGGGCGGATCCTGGCTTCGCACTGGGTCGCGGGCGGAGTCTTGTTCCGCGCCGAGCGTCAGACGGTGCTCACCTGGAGCGATGTGCCGGTGCCGGAACCGATTCGGGTGCCGGACTATCCGCCGCAGCCCCCGACCCCGCCCACAGAACCCGGCGGACGCACCGCGCGGTTGCGTCGGCCGTACCCACGTGACCTCGACAGCGCCGGGCTGCGCCTGCCGGTGAGCCCGCCGCCGTTCGTGCGGCTCGCCGATGACGCGGGCTACTGCGTCGGCCGGTTCTACGACCTCGCCTCGGCTGCCACCGCTGACCTGGCCGCGGCTCCGGGGATGGAGGCCAGCAGGTCTCGGGTGTAGGGAGCGGACGGGGCGGTGAGAATTCGGCTGGCCGGTCCCTGTTCGACTATTCGGCCGTCGCGCATGACCACTACGTCGTGCGCGAGGGCTCGGACCACCGCCAGGTCGTGGGTGATGAAGAGGTAGCTGAGGTTCAGGCGGGACTGGAGATCGGCCAGCAGGGTGAGGATCTGGTTCTGGATCAGGACGTCCAGGGCCGAGACCGGCTCATCGCAGATCATCAGGCGGGGGTGGATGGCCAGGGCGCGGGCGATGGCGACGCGCTGGCGTTGGCCGCCGGAGAGTTCGTGGGGGTAGCGGTGGGCCAGGTCTGCGGGGAGGGCCACCTGGTCGAGGAGTTCGGTGACGCGGGCGCGGCGGGTGGCGCGATCGCCGGTGGCGAAGGCGCGCAAGGGTTCCGCGATCAGGCGCTCCACGGTCCACATGGGATCCAGGGACGAGTAGGGGTTCTGGAAGACCGGTTGCATGGCTCGGCGGGCGGCGCGGAGACGCGCACCGCGCAGGGTGACGACCTCCTCGCCGTCCAGGTGGACGGTGCCGGAGGTGGCGGGGAGCAGGCCCAGGATCGTGCGGGCGGTGGTGGTCTTGCCCGAACCGGATTCGCCGACGATGGCGGTGGTGCGGCCGCGGGCGATGCTGAAGGAGACGTCGTCGACGGCGGGTGCCGGTTGGCGGCGGCCGCGGGCTCGGAAGGTCTTGGTGAGGTTCGAAACCACCAGGACGGGAGGCTCTTCGGGGTCGGGCTCGGCATCCTCGGAAACCAGCGGGGCCGACTCGGCGGGGGCGGCTGCGACCAGGCGGCGGGTGTAGTCCTCGCGGGGATTGGTGAGAACGTCGCGGGCAGGGCCGGATTCGACGATCCGGCCGTCGGACATCACCAGGACGCGGTCGGCTCGTTCGGCGGCCAGGGCCAGGTCGTGGGTGACCAGCAGCAGGGCGGTTCCCAGTTCCCTGGTGAGTTCGTCGAGATGGTCGAGGATTCGGCGTTGCACGGTGACGTCGAGGGCGGAGGTGGGCTCGTCGGCGATGAGCAGGCCGGGGCGGCACGACAATCCGATGGCGATGAGCGCGCGCTGGCGCATGCCGCCGGAGAGTTCGTGCGGATACTGTCGGGCCTGGCGCGCGGGGTCGGGCAGGCCCGCTTCGCCGAGCAGTTCGATGGCTCGGTCGGTGGCGGCGCGGCCCGAGTAAAGGCCGTGCGCCTCCAGGGTTTCCGCGACCTGACGCCCCACCCGGGCCACCGGGTTCAGGTTCGACATGGGGTCCTGCGGCACCAGGCCGATGTCCTTGCCGCGGATGCCGCGCAGATGCTTCTCGTCCGCGCGAGTGAGGTCTGTTCCGCGCCAGCGGATGCTGCCGTCGCGAACCCGGCCGGCACCGGGTAGCAGGCCGATGATCGCGTGTGCGAGTGAGGATTTGCCGGATCCGGAGGCACCCACCAGGGCGACCCGCTCGCCGGGTGCGATGGTCAGGTCGACCCCGTCGACGGCCGTCGCCTCACCGAACTCCACCCGCAGATCGCTGATCTCCAACAGTGATTCGCTCATCGCGGCCCCCTCAGCGGTCGGTCTTCGGGTCCAGCGCGTCACGCAGCGCGTCGCCGAAGAGGTTGAATCCCAGGCAGATCAGCAGCAGCATCACGCCCGGAAAGATGCCGGGCCACGGCGTGCGCGACAGGTACTGCTGGGCGTCGGAGAGCATGATGCCCAGGCTGGGGTTCGGCGGGTGGATGCCGAGGCCGAGGAACGACAGGATCGCCTCGCCCAGGACGGCGGTAGGCATGATCACGGTGGCCTGCACGATGATCGGGGCCAGGGAATTGGGCAGGATGTGCTCGGCCAGGATCCGCCAGGACGGGACGTGCATGGCGCGGGCGGCGAGTACGAAGTCGGTTTCCTTGAGCCGCAACGTTTCCGCGCGGACCACCCGCATCATGACCGGGACCTGCGCGACACCGAGCGCGATGGCGGCCTGGGTGAGGCCCGCACCGTAGATGGCGGTCAGCCCGACCGCGAGCATGACGAACGGGAACGCCAGCACGGCGTCCGCGATGCGGGACAGCACCGCGTCCAGCCCTCGCCAGAACCCGGCGAGCAGGCCCAGCGGCACGCCGATGAGCACCGCGCACAGCATCGCCAGCCCGCCCACCTCGAGCGAGGCGCGGGTACCGTACAGCACCCGTGAGAGCACGTCGCGGCCCAGATCGTCTGTGCCCAAGACGAATCCGACCGTGAAGGGCTTCTGGAACGGGGTCGGGAAATGCACCTCGGCGGGGGAGTAGGGGGCCAGCAGCGGGGCGAACACGCCGATCACGATCACGATGAGCAGCAGTGTCGCGCCCACCAATCCCAAAGGGTTGCCGCGCAATCAGCTCACCACGCGACCCCGTGCCGCGACCGCTACCGGAACCTCCGGGCTCTTCGACACCGTCACTGTGCACTCCCGGACACTCGCACCCGCGGGTCGATCACCGTGTACAGCAGGTCGACCAGCAGATTGATCACGATGTAGGACGCGGCGATCACCAGGACGACGGCTTGAATCACCGGATAGTCCCGGGAGAACACCGAATCCAAGGTCAGCTTCCCGATGCCGGGCAGGCCGAAGATGCGCTCGGTCACGACCGTGCCCGCGACGAGCAGTCCGAGTTGCAGCCCGATGACCGTGGTCACCACGATCAGGCTGTTGCGCAACCCGTATCGCACGATCACCGCGCGCGGCGCGAGACCTTTGGCGCGGGCGGTGCGGACGAAATCGGCGGTCAGCGTCTCCACCATGGACGAGCGCGTCTGCCGCTGCACCACCGCGGCGTGCGTGACGCCCAGGATCAGCGCGGGCAGCGTCAGGTAGTAGAGCCCGCGCAGCGGATGGTCGAACGGCGACACGTAACCCGAGGCCGGAAACCAGCCCAGCCCCACCGACAGATAGAGCACCGCGAGAATGCCCAGCCAGAACGTCGGCACCGACAACCCGACCAGCGAGACCCCGTTCACCAGCCACTCCGGCCAGCGCCCGCGATACACCGCCGCGATCACGCCGCCGAGCACCCCGACCAGCACCGCGATCAGCATGGCGTACACCGCCAGCTGCACGGTGACCGGCAGCGTCACCCGGATCATGTGGCGCACCGGGGTTCCGGTGCGGATCGACCGCCCGAAGTCGCCGGTCACCGCGTTCTTCGCGAAATCCAGGTACTGGATCGGCAGGGCGCGATCCAAGCCGAGCTCGGCCCGCACCGCGGCGACGGTGGCCGGATCCGCCTGATCTCCGGCCATGGTGGTGGCGGGATCGCCGGGCAGCGCCCGCACCCCGGCGAACACCACCAGCGACACCAGCAGCAGGGTGACGGCCGATTGCCATACCCGGTGAAAGACAAACCGCGCCATGGGTTCTCAGCCGTTCCGTTCCGCCACGAACGCCGCCTTGCCGAGCCGCACCGCGCCGTCGGCGTACACCTCGATCCCGGTCACCCGCGTCGACTGCACGGTCAGATTGCGCAGCCGATAGGTGTAGATGTACGGGTTGTCGCGTGCGATGGCCGCGACCGCCTGCTCGTACAGCGCGCCGCGGCGCGCCGGGCTGGTGGTGTGCGCGGCCCAGCCCAGCACATCGTCCAGCGCCGGTGAGCTGTAGCCGGTGTAGTTGCCGCTGGAACCGGTGGTGAGGAAGCGGGCGATATTGCCGTCCGGATCCAGTCGCCCGGACCAGCCCAGCAGCAGCGCCTCGTAGGTGCCGCGCTTCTGCGCGTCCAGCATGGCCGCGTACTCGGTCGGCACGATGCGCAGGTCGAATCCGCCCGCGGCGACGGCGGTTTGCAGCGCCTGCGCGTATTCGAGCTGGTCGGCGACATTCATGACCTGCATGGTGATCGGGTAGGGCGTCTGCACTCCCGCGTCGGCGAGCAGGCGGCGCGCACGCTCCGGATCGAAGACCGGGCAGCGGGTTGCGGCCTCGGTCGCGAACGAGGTGAGCGGCGCGATACCGGTGCAGGCCGGTTGATACCAGCCCTTGAACACCTTGTCCGCCAACGCCTGCCGATCGATGCTCAGCGAAAGCGCCTGGCGGATACGGGGGTCCTTGGCCAGCGGGGTATCGATCTGCTTCGCCGGTTTGCCCGCGCCGTCCACATTGCCGATGTTCAGGTAGAAGCCCTGGAAGCCGAACGATCCCGAAACCAGCAGGTGCAGATGGGAATCCGTGCTCAAAGCATCGGCGTCCTGCGGTGACATGGTGTCCGCGACCTGGATGGCCCCCGAACGGATGGCCGCCGCCCGCGCCTTCGGGTCGGTCATGATCCGGTAGGTGATGGTGTCGAAGTGCACCTTCTGCGCGTCGTAGTAGAGCGGGTCGCGCTCGACCACGATGGAGGTCTGCGGTGTGCGCTGCGCGAACTTGAACGGGCCCACGCACACCGGATTGTCGCCGAAGTTCTTGTCCTCCTCCTTCAGCGCGGCCGGGGACATGATCATGCCGGCGCGGTCGGCCAGCGCCGCTGTGATGGGCGCGAACGGCTGCTTGTAGCGCAGCACCACCTGCGTCTGACCCTCGGTCTCGACCTCGGCGATCGGGCCCAGTTCGGCGGTGCGCTGCGAACCCTCCAGGGAGAGATGGCGTTTCAAGCTGGTCTGCACCGCCGCCGCGTTGAACGGGGTGCCGTCGGCGAAGGTGACCCCGGTGCGGACCGGGATGGTGACCGTGAGCCCGTCATCGGAGAAGCGCGGCAGCTCGGTGGCCAGCTGCGGGACCAGGTTGCCGGAAGCGTCGTTGTCGTAGAGCTTTTCGCAGATCGTGCTCATGACATAGCGGGTGTAGAGCGAGCTGGAGGTCGTCGGATCCAGGCGGTCCGGATCGTTGGACAGGCCCATCGTCAGATCGCCGCCCTGACGCACCGACTGATCTCCGACCGGCGTCCCGTAATCGTCGGCGTGCGAGGCGACGACCACGGGCGACTCGGTCTGGGAGCAGGAGGCGAGGACGAGGGCGGCGAAACCCACCGCGAGCAGCCTGCGCACCGGAAGGCGGTGGCTCATCCCTGGCCCGTGAGGAACGCGGCCTTGGCGACCCGCACCACGCCGTCCGGATACTGCTCGATGCCGGTGACCTTCGTGGTGTGCGCGGTCAGCAGCCGCTCACGGTAGGTGTAGAGGTACGGGTTGTCCTTCTGGATGAGCGTCACCGCCTGCCCGTACAGGTCCGCGCGGCGGGCCGGTGTCGGTGGTCCGGGCCGCCTGCCCGAGCAGATCGTCGAGCGCCTGCGAGCTGTATCCGGTGTAGTTGCCGCTGGATCCGGTGGTCAGGAACCGGGAGATATTGGCGTCCGGGTCGATTCGGCCGGACCAGCCCAGGAACAGAGCCTCGTAGGTGCCGCGCTTCTGCACGTCCAGCAGCGTCGAATACTCGGTCGGCACGATCTCGAGCTCGAATCCGCCCGCCGCGACACCGGCCTGCAGCGCCTGCACATAGCGCAGCTGGTCGGGGGAGTTCTGCACCTGCAACTTCACCTTGTACGGGGTCTGCACGCCCGCCTCGGCGAGCAGCTTCTTGGACTTCTCGGGATCGTATGCGGGGCACGCGATTCCGGCCGGGGTGGCGTAGGTGCTCTGCGGCACGATGGGCGTGCACGCGGGCTCGTACCAGCTGTTGAACACGGTGGCGGCCAGGGCATTGCGGTCGATGCTCAGCGAGAGCGCCTCGCGGACCCGGGCATCCTTGGCCAGCGGGGTGTCGATCGGCTTGGCGGGCTTACCCGCGCCGTCGACATTCCCGATGTTCAGGTAGAGGCCGCGGAAGTTGAGGCCGCGCGCCTGGAGCACACGCAGATTCGATTCCTTGGTCAGCGCGTCGACATCCTGCGGGCTGATCGTGTCCGCGACCTGGATATCGCCGGAGCGCAGATTGGTCGCGCGGATATTGGCGTCGGTCATGATGCGGTAGGTGATGGTGTCCAGGTGCACCTGCGCCGCGTCGTAGTACAGCGGATCGCGCTCCACCTTGATGGAGGTCTGCGGCACCCGCTCGGCGAACTTGAACGGGCCGACGCACACCGGGTGATCGCCGAAATTGTCACCGGCCTTGGTCAATTCGGCCGGGGACATGATCATTCCGGCCCGGTCGGCCAGCGCGGCGGTCAGGGGCGCGAACGGCTGCTTGTAGTGGACGACCACCTCTGTCGGGCTCTGTACGTCGATGCTTGCGATCGGGCCCATCTCGCTGGTGCGCTGCGAGGTCTTCAACGTGAGGTGACGCTGCAGGCTGGTCTGCACCGCGGCCGCGTCGAAGGGCGTGCCGTCGGCGAACTTGACGCCGGTGCGCAGCGGGATGGTGACGGTCAGCCCGTCCTGCGACACCGTCGGCAACGCGGTGGCCAGCTGCGGGACCAGCTTGCCGGAACTGTCGTTGTCGTAGAGCTTTTCGCAGATCGAGTTCATCACGTAGCGCGTGTACAGCGAGCTGGAGGTGGTCGGGTCCAGGCGGTCGGGTTCGGCCGACAGGCCCATCACCAGATCACCGCCCGCCTTGACCGACTGGGTGCCCACCGGCGTGCCGAAATCATCGGCGTGCGTTCCGGTGTGGTCCGATGTCTGCGCCGCGCAGGACGCGAGCGTGACGGCGATGACGCCGAGCCCCAGGACTCTGGAGAAGTGCATGTGCAACAACCTACTTCGACATCCCATGAATTTCGCGGCGATGGATCGGCGCGGAATTCCGTTCATACGCTGTACTTTTCATCGCCCCGCGGCGTAACCCTGCATACCCCGGGGATTGGCTCCCGCGGCCAGCACGCCGGTCTCCGGATCGCGGGACACCGCGCACATCCGGCCCTCCGACCACGGGCCGCCGACAGTGATCCGATGACCTCGCTGTTCCAGGTCGGAGATCACCTCCGCGCCGATCCGCGATTCCACCACGGTCACACCGGGACTCATCGTCCGTGGGTAGAACGAGCCCGGGAAGCTCTCCTGATGCCAGTTCGGCGCGTCGATGGCCCCCTGCAGATCGAGGCTGCCGCGCACCCGCTCGCCCAGCGTGACCGCCAGGAAGAAGTGCAGGCTCCACTGATCCTGCTGATCGCCGCCGGGAGTGCCGAACGCCATGACCGCCTCGCCGTCGCGCAAGGCCAGCGAGGGACTCAGCGTGGTGCGCGGACGGCGGCCGGGGACAAGGGAATTCGGCAGATCCGGCTCCAGCCAGGACATCTGCAGGCGGGTGCCGAGCGGGAAACCCAGTTCCGGCACCACGGGATTGGATTGCAGCCAGCCGCCGCTGGGGGTGGCGGCGATCATATTGCCCCAGCGGTCCACCACGTCGAGGTGGCAGGTGTCGCCGCGGGTGTTGCCGTTGGAGGCCACCGTCGGCTCGCCCGCGCCGAGTGAAATCGAGGTCGCGCCAATGGCATTCGAGCGCGCGTAGGCGCTGAGCCGGGGCGTCAGCTCGCCGGGGCTGCCGGGGCGCAACTCCTCGGAGGATTTGTCGCCGATCAGCGTGCGCCGAGCGGCGTTGTATTCCGGGGAGAGCAGCTGTTCGAGGGTGATCGGTGTGCTGTCGCCGTACCACGCCTCCCGATCGGCCAGCGCGAGTTTCGAGCCCTCGATGAGCACGTGGTAGTACTCGGGCGTGCCGTAGGCGGGCAGCTCGGACAACAGCGCGAGCTGCTGGAGGAAGGCCGGGCCCTGGCTCCACAGCCCGGCCTTGGCGACGGTCCAGCCGTTCCAGTCGTGGGTGGCCGGATCCTCGTACGTCGCTTCGAAATTCGCGAAATCGGCGAGTTCGAGGGTGCCGGTGTGCCGTTCGCCGGAGGTGTCCATGGTGGGCCGCGCCGCCGCGGCGGCCAGCGCCTCGGCGATGAAGCCGCTGCGCCACACCCGCCGGGCCGCCTCGATCTGCGTATCCCGATCCGCACCGGCAGCCTCGGCCTCGGCGAGCACCCGCCGCCAGGTCTGCGCCAGCGCCGGATTGCGGAGCAGTGCACCGGGTGCGGGCGGTTTGCCATCGGTCAGGTAGACCGCCGCGGAGTCCGTCCACTCGGTTTCGAAGAGCTCCTGAACCTCGGCGATGGTCTGGCCGATCCGCTCGACCGCCGGGACCCCGTGCTCGGCATAGCCGATCGCGTACGACAGCACCTGCGAGAGCCGCTTGGTGCCGTGATCGCGCAGCAGCAGCATCCAGGCGTCGAACGCGCCGGGCACCGCGGCGGCCAGCGGACCGGTGCCGGGCACCAACTCCAGGCCCAGCACCCGGTAGTGATCGATGGTCGCCCCGGCCGGGGCCGGGCCCTGACCGCACAGCACCTTCGGAGCACTTCCGCTGGGCGCGATGATGATCGGCACCTCACCGGCGGGCCCATTGAGGTGCGGCTCCGCGACGTGCAGCACGAAGGCCGCGGCGACCGCGGCGTCGAAGGCATTGCCGTCGTCCTCGAGCACCGCCATCGCGGTGGCCGAGGCCAGCCAGTGGGTGGAGGACGCCATGCCGAAGGTGCCCTGCAGGGTGGGGCGGGTGGTGAACAATCGAGCCTCCTCTACACCGTGAGCCGCTGATACAGGACCTGCTCCAGCAGGGCCACCAAGACGTTCTTGACCGATTCCCGGTCGCGCGCATCGCATTCCAGCACCGGGATGTCGCCCTCGAGTTCGAGGGCCTCGCGCACCTCCTCGAGATCGAAGCGCGGTTCGCCGTCGAAGCGGTTGACCACCACCACGAACGGCGTGCCGGTCTCCTCGAAGTAGTCGAGCACGGGATAACAGTCGTCGATCCGGCTGGTGTCGACCACGATCACCGCGCCCAGCGCACCGTCCACCAGGTCGTCCCACAGGAAGACGAACCGCTCCTGGCCGGGGGTGCCGAACAGGTACAGGATCAGCGAGCGGTCCAGGGTGATGCGGCCGAAGTCCAGCGCCACCGTGGTCTGGGTCTTGTCCGCGCGATGGCCGGGATCGTCGACATTGATCGCGGCCTCGGTCATGGCGGCCTCGGTGGCCAGCGGCTCGATCTCGGAGATGGCTCCGATGAAGGTGGTCTTGCCGACGCCGAAGCCGCCGCTGATCACGATCTTCACCGACGACGGTGTGCGCGGGGCGATGTGGGTGTCAGAGTGCGCGGACAAGGTCGCGAATCCTCTCGATGGCGGCGGTGGACAGCTCGGGCGCCTCGCGCACCGTCAGGTAGCCGCCGGCGGCCAGATCGCTCACGATCACCTTGGCCACGCCGACCGGAACATGCAGTGCGGCAGCGATTTCCGCGATGGAGGTGGGCTGTTGGCACAACCGCACCACCTCGCGCTGTTCGAGCTGGACGGGCGCGGAGTACGCGTGCGGGGCCGCGTGCACCAGGGTCTCGATGCGCAGGCCGTCGATCACCGGGGTGGTGCGGCCGCCGGTGACCACGAAGGGCCGCACGAAATCGTGCGCGCCCTGGGTGAGGTCGGGGTCTGAATCTCTCATCGCCGCAGTGTCTCTCGTAGCTCGGAGATGAGGGCCGGATCCAGCAGGGAACCGGCGCGCTCGGCCAGAATGGAGATCTCGTAGCCGAGCAGGCCGACATCGCAGTTGCCGTCCGCGATGACGCCGAGGCAGCTGCCGTTGCCCATGGACGAGACCAGCAGGAAGCCGCGCTTCATCTCGATCATGATCAGCTTCAGGCCCTCGAAGGAATAGCTCCGCGAGGCGCTGGTCGCCAGGCTGGTGAGCCCGGACACCATGGCGGCCAGGCGATCTGCCGCGACCCGTTCCAAACCATCGGACATGGCGATGAGCAGCCCGTCGGAGGAGACCGCGACGGTATCGCGCACCCCCGGGGTATTGCGAACGAAGTTCGCCAGCAGCCAGCTGAAGGTATGGGGATCGGCGCTCGGCAGCTGGGCGGTCACCGGATCTCCTCTCGGGTCGTCACGGACGGGATTGTGAGGTGGAATCTGCTGTGCGGGAGGCTATCTCGTCGAGCACCGGCTGCAGGCGGGAGGAGGTCGTGTAGATCTCCGCGGCCCGCTCGTGCCCGGCCCGGAAGGCGGCGAGCATGGAGCGGGTCTGCTCCGGAGTGCGGTCGGCCACCGGCTCCGGCGCGGGCGGCGGGGTGGCCGCGGGCGTCGGGCGCTGCCGCGCGTCAGCGGCCGCGGCGCGAGCGGCCTTGTTGCGCTTGACCAATCCGTTGCGGGTGGTGAGCCGGTCCGGATCCGGTGCGGCGGCGGGCCTGGGCGGGCGGTGCACCGGTGCCGTGTCGGGCTCGGGGCTCGGCGGCAGGGCGGCGCGTTCGGCCCACCGGGGCTCCGGCGGCGCGACGGGTTCCGGGGCGGGTGCGGCGATCGGTGCCGGATCCGAGCCCCAGGTCGGTTCCACCGTGGTGGCGGCCGCGGACTCCTGCACCGTCTCGATCGGCAGATCCTGCTCGCTCGCAAGCAATTCCGGCGGCAGGGTAAGGCGCGCGACGATGCCGCTGACCGGCGAGGTGTTCAGCTCGATCTCGATGCCGAGCCGCTGGGCGAGGCGGCCCACCACGTAGTGGCCCAGGTAGCGGGTCGGAGCGACGATGAAGTCCTGTTCGCCGCGCAGCTTGGCATTGGACTGCGCCAGCTGCTCGGCCGTCATCCCGACGCCGTGATCGACCACCGCCAGCAGATATCCCTGCGCGGCCCGGCGGCCGTAGACCTCGACATCCAGATCGGGCGGCGAGAAGGCCAGGCCGTTCTCCAGCAGCTCGGCCAGCATGTGCGACAGCTCGCTGGCCGCCGAGCCCACGATGAACACATCCTCGATGCGGCGCAACACCACGCGGCGGTAGTCGTCGACCTCCGACATGCCCGCGCGGATCACGTTCACCAGCGAGATCGGCTGCGGCACCCGGCGCGGGCTGTTCTCGCCGACCAGCACCAGCAGGCTCTCGGCATTGCGGCGCATGCGGGTGGCCAGGTGATCGAGTTCGAACAGGTTCGCCAGGCCCTGCGGGTCGAGCTCCTCGCGTTCGAAGTGGCTGATCAGGGCGAGCTGGCGGTGCACCAGCTTCTGATTGCGCCGCGCCAGGCTGCCCATCGACTCGACAGTATTGCGGCGCACCAGCGCCTGCTGCGACGCGAGCTCGAACGCGGTGGTCTGCACGCGATCCAGAGCGTCGGCGACGGCGGCGATCTCGGCGCTCGCGCCCGTTGGCGGGCGCACGGCGGCGGGCGGCTCCGGCGCGGTGTCGACGGCGTGCGACCACTCGTCGATGACTCCGGGCAGCCGCCGCGACGCCACCTCGTCGGCCTCCCCGGCCAGGGTGGCCAGCGGGCGCACCAGGTTGCGCACCGAGGCGAGCACCAGGGCGATCATGGCCGCGATGGCGATGGCCGCGCCGACCAGGAAGACGATCAGCTGCGTCTGCGCCGCGTCGCGCAATGCGTCGGCGCGGGAACGGATGTCGCCGCCCACCGCCTTCTGCACGGTGCGCTGTGCGTCGATGACACCGGTCATCCGGGTCCACCAGGTCGCCGGGTCCACCGGGCGGGCCAGCGGCCCGTCGCCGGACGCCAGCGCGATGCTCTCGTCCTGCCCGGCCCGGGTGGCGTCGTCGCCGCGCATGGCCTCGTCCAAATCGCCGCGCCGGTCGGTCCCGGCGAAGCGTGAGAAGGATTGCAGCGCGGCCTGTTTGGCCGATCGGATCTCCAGGAATTGGCCGTACTCGCCGCCGGAGAAGTGCCCGGCCACGAAGACGCCGTTGAGGAAGCCGCGCTCCTTGTCGAACTGCTCCTTGACCGAGCCCAGGGCGTAGAAGGCCTGCAGGCCGCGCTGGAGTTCGGCGTCGGCGGCGCGGTCCAGGCCCAGGGTCAGCCCGTTCAGCGCGCTCACCGCGTCGCCGTAGAACTTCAGCACGACCGGGCGGCTCACGCGTCGGGTGTCGACCTGGGTTCTGGTGTTGCCCAGCAGATTCAGCTGCGCCAGCGCCGCCCGCACCTGATCCGCGCCCGGCGCGTCACCGCTCGCCGCGGCCTTGACCGCGTCGAGCGTGGTGTCGACGGTGTGTCGCTGGGCTTGCAGCGGCTGCTGCAGGGCGCCGTCGCCGCCGAGCAGGCCGTTGCTGAGCCCGAGTTCGCGCTGGATCTGGTCGGTCAGATCCTGGACGCTCAGGGCGAGCGATACCGCCTGGCGGGTGTCCTCGGATTCGCGGTAGTCCTTATACGCCCGCTGCAGGGTCGCTGCCAAGGGAACGAGAACCAAAATCAAAGCGAACGCCAGGATTCGGGAAAGCTGCCCGCGAATTGTCCTGGCGCGCAATATCCCGGTGAATGCAACCCCCGGTACCGGCTTTGCGTCGATGGGTGACACGTCCCCCGACTCCGGTCTGTCCCTTGGCATTTCCCGCCATAGGCGTGAGCGCACTCCTGCTTCTCCTCTGAAAGTCCGCGAGGCTCGCAATTCGAACCCACGGGAGCCGTTCTGAAAGCTCCCACACGGCCTCGCGGCAGTCAACTCGAGCGGGACTTAAGTTCAACGCGTGAACTTAACTATTGACTGACCGCCGGATCGCTTGTCTCGAAATGCAAATCGGCGACGGCATCACGAAGATGCCGCCGCCGATTCGCGGGAGAGTTGCTGTCGGTCAGTTGAGCGGGTACTGACCCGGCGGGTAGGTGGTACCGCCGCCGCCCTGGCCGGTGCCGCCTGCGGAGATGAGGTCCTGTGCCAACTGTAGAGCGGCCGATCCGATGGAGAGGATGTCGCGGCCGATGGTGCCTACGTTCTGGGCGAGTGTCGAGAGCATGGCTGAATCCTCCGGTGTGCACGGGTGATGGATTCAGCGTGACACAGTCGGGCGCAACGTGATCGGCGAACGAATCTGGAACATTGGTGTGCCACAATCGGAATCCGGCCGACCGGCCGCCGGGCGGTGCCGTCGGGCGATGCCGTCTCGCCATCGCGGGAGACGCCCTCCCGGTGGAAGAAAATACTTATTTCACAAATCGGCGCGCCATTTGTCGGTATCCGCTTTCCGTGTGGAACGCCTGATAGCCTCCCGATTTGTTTGGCGTTCGGACGGATGCGCGAAGGCGGGGGCGGTGAGTATCGGAAGAATGGAGGATCGGCACACCAATGCGAATCGCGGGAATCGTATTGTGCGCGTTGCTGGCACTTTCCGGCAGCCACGGCCCGGGCGACGCCGTCGCCGACATCGTGACGCCGGAAATGTCCACGACCATCGAAACGCTCTCGGCGGGTGCGGCGTCGGCGGGTGTGTCGGTCGGCGGTGGCATGCCGCCCCCGACCTTCGGTTTGCCGTCGTGGTGGCGGGGTGGAATCTGCGATCCGGGAAACGATCCCGGCAGCGTGGAAATCGGGCGCTGGGGCGACCTCATCGCGTGCGGCCCGAATAATGACGTGGTTTCCGGGATCGACCCGGAGGCCGGGTGGGGCGGGGCGCTGGAATGGGAATGCGTGGAGCTCAGCGAGCGATATCTGAACCAGCGATATCACCTGCCCGCCGTCTCGGTGAACGGCGATGCCTTGGTCGACGCGTATTTCGATCCGATGATTCAGCAGCTATTCGGCTTCGACATCTCCGATACTCCGCTGATTCGCGTATATCCGGGCCGGGGCGGCATGCCCGTGCCCGGTGACGTGCTGAGCTTCGGGCAGCCCGGCCACCCCGGCCACACCGGTGTCGTCACCGCCGCGCTGGTGTCGGCCAACGGCCACGGCGTCATCACGATGATCAATCAGAATCGGAGCAACGGCGCACCGGGCTCGGCGTTCGTGACGATCACGATGATCAATGGGGTGCCCCAGCCGCTGGGACAGCTCACGGTGATCGACTGGATCCACGACACGACCTCCGACGCCAGCTAGGCGGCCGCCACTCCGCTCGATCGTCAGGCCGCCCGGCGGGAGTGCTTGTGCGCCACCGCGAATACCCGGCGGAACGGTAGCCAGGTGGTGCCGTCGGGCTGTTGCGGATAGGCGGCGCGCAGCAGCGGCGCGAGGTCGGCGCGGAAGAACTGCCAGTCGGCGTCGTCGAGGGCGTCCCGGACCGGGCGCAGTGCCGTGCCCGTCACCCACTCCAGGACCGGATCGGGGCCGGTGAGGGGCTGGAGGTAGGTGGTCTCCCAGGCGTCGACCGCGCAGCCCGCGGTGGCGAGGACGGCGGCGTACCCGGCCGGGTCGGGCACGGCCTCGCGCTCGAGGATTCCGGCGGATCCCAGCTTGCTGTACCACTTTTCGGAGTTGGCCAGCTCTCGGATCGTCAGATGTGAGGGGGCATCGAAGTTTCCGGGGACCTGAAGGGCGAACCACGCGCCGTCGGGCAGGGCCTCGATCCAACCCGGAAGCAGCGCAAGGTGATCCGGGACCCATTGCAGGACCGCGTTGGTGACGACCACATCCGTATCGGGGGAGGGCAGCCAGTCGCGGACGTCGGCGACGGTGGCGTCGATGCCGTGTTCCTTTGCGGCGGAGACCATTTCGGGGGAGGAGTCGAACGCCTCGAGGGCCGCGTCGGGCCAGCGCTGGGCCAGGGTGGCGGTCAGGTTTCCGGGCCCGCAGCCCAGATCGGCCACGCGGCGGGGCGCGGTCGCGCCGACCCGGTTCACCAGGTCGAAGAACGGTCGCGCGCGCAGGTCGTCGAAGGCGAGGTACTTGGCCGGATCCCACATGGGCCGCTCCGATCATCGTCGAATTTCCCAAACCGTACGTCCGTACTGTATTCCTCCGGCGGGTGCGGTGCAAGGATGGGGGCGGTCGGTTCGGTTCGGTGTGGGACCCGGTTATGAATGGGATTGCATCGTCATGCATAATCATTTGCAGGACGACGGAGCGCCACGCAGAGCCGGACACGGCACGCGACTCGCGCGCACCGGCCCGGGACCTATACGCACAATCGAGGAGCACACGGACTATGACGAAGCGCGTCGTACTCGCCTACTCCGGCGGGCTGGACACCTCTGTCGCCATCAGCTGGATCGCGAAGGAGACCGGCGCGGAAGTCGTCGCCGTCGCCATCGACCTCGGCCAGGGTGGCGAGGACATGAACGACGTGCGCCAGCGCGCGCTGGACTGCGGCGCCGTCGAGTCCATCGTCGTGGACGCCCGCGACGAGTTCGCCAACGAGTACTGCCTGCCGACCGTGCAGGCCAACGCCCTCTACATGGGCCGCTACCCGCTGGTCTCGGCCATCTCCCGGCCGCTGATCGTCAAGCATCTGGTCGAGGCCGCCGAATACCACGGCGCCGACACCGTTTCGCACGGCTGCACCGGCAAGGGCAACGACCAGGTCCGCTTCGAGGTCGGCATCGGCGCGCTCGCGCCCGACCTGAAGGTCATCGCGCCGGTCCGCGACTACGCCTGGACCCGTGAGAAGGCCATCGAGTTCGCGGGTGAGAACAACCTGCCGATCAACGTGTCCAAGAAGTCGCCGTTCTCCATCGACCAGAACCTGTGGGGCCGCGCGGTCGAGACCGGGTTCCTCGAGGACCTGTGGAACGCGCCGACCAAGGACGTCTACGACTACACCGTCGACCCGACCGTCAACTTCGAGGCGCCCGACGAGCTCATCGTCACCTTCGACAAGGGTGTGCCGGTCGCCATCGACGGCCGCCCGGTCACCATGCTCGAGGCCATCACCGAGCTGAACAAGCGGGCCGGCCGTCAGGGTGTGGGCCGCCTCGACATGGTCGAGGACCGGCTCGTGGGCATCAAGTCGCGCGAGATCTACGAGGCGCCGGGCGCCATCGCGCTGATCGCCGCGCACCAGGAGATGGAAGCGGTCACCATCGAGCGCGAGCTGGGCCGCTACAAGCGGCAGGTCGAGCAGCGCTGGGGCGAGCTGGTGTACGACGGCCTGTGGTACTCGCCGCTCAAGCGCGCGCTGGACGCCTTCGTGCAGGACACCCAGCAGCATGTCTCCGGTGAGATCCGCATGGTGCTGCACGGCGGCAGCGTGGTCGTCAACGGGCGGCGCTCGGACGAGTCGCTGTACGACTTCAACCTGGCCACCTACGACGAGGGCGACACCTTCGACCAGTCGCTGGCCAAGGGCTTCGTGCAGATCCACGGCCTGTCGTCCAAGGTCGCGGCGCGTCGGGACCTGAACAGCAAGTAGTAGCCTGCGACCGGGGACCTACCGGCCTGAGGAGACGCGCCCATGCGAACCGATGACGACAGTTGGGACATCACGGAGAGCGTGGGCGCGACGGCCATCGGTGTGGCGGCCATCCGGGCCTACGAAACCGGCCGTGAGGACGCCCTTTTCCGGGATCCGTACGCGGCCAAGCTGGTGGGTGCGGTCGACTCCGAGGGCTGGAACAGCCTCATGGCCGGGACGCTGAGCGGCCAGGGCGCCGGTGGTGATCTGGGCGCCTGGTCGATGGGCAGCGTGCTCATCGCCCGGACGCTGTACTTCGACGAGTACTTCGCCGCCGCGGTGCGGGCCGGGATCCGGCAGATCGTGATTCTGGCCGCCGGGCTCGACGCTCGCGCCTACCGGCTCGAATGGCCTTCGGGCACCAGGATCTTCGAGCTCGACCAGCCGAAGGTGCTGGCCTTCAAGGCGCGGGCACTGGCCGATGATCGACCCGCCGCCGACCGTCGCGAGGTGGCGATCGATCTGCGGCAGGACTGGCCGACGGCCCTGCTGGACAAGGGATTCGAGCCCGATCAACCGACCGCCTGGCTGGCGGAAGGGCTACTGCGGTACCTGCCCGGCCACGCCCAGGACAAGCTGCTGGAGCAGGTGCTGGAGCTCAGCGCACCCGGCAGTCGGCTGGCGCTGAACCTGGGCACGACCGGCGACATGGCGGACGAGTTCCGCGAACGGCGCCGGAAGGTCATGGCGGACGCGGGAATCCACCTCGACCTGGAGAATCTGTTCTACCCGTGGGAGGACCGCGAGGACCCCCGCACCTGGTTCGCCATGCACCGCTGGCTGGTGACCGAGGGCGACCCGGTCGCCCTGCTCGAAGACCGCGGCCGGACCGTCCCCGAGGCGGCCAAGGCCGGGATGGGCGCACACATTCTGATGACCGCGACGAAACCGCGAGGAGACGAGACGCAATGACCCAGGGCGGCAGCACGAACGAAGGCGCGCTGTGGGGTGGACGCTTCGCGTCCGGCCCGGCCGCGGCCATGGCGGCGCTGAGCAAGTCGACCCACTTCGACTGGGCGCTGGCGCCGTACGACGTCCGCGCCTCCAAGGCCCATGCGCGCGTGCTGCACAAGGCCGGGCTGCTCTCGGAGTCCGATCTGGCGGGCATGCTCGCCGGGCTGGATTCCCTTGCCGCCGACGTGGCCTCGGGCGCCTTCGGGCCCCTGGAATCCGACGAGGACGTGCACGGCGCGCTCGAGCGCGGGCTGATCGACCGGGTCGGCGCCGAGCTGGGCGGGCGGCTGCGCGCGGGCCGCTCCCGCAACGATCAGGTGGCCACGCTGTTCCGGATGTGGCTGCGGGATGCCATGCGGCACATCGCCTCCGGCGTGCTGGATGTGGTCGACGCGATCACCGAGCAGGCCGCCGCGCATCCGGACGCGGTCATGCCCGGCAAGACCCACCTGCAGGCCGCGCAGCCGGTGCTGCTGGCCCACCACCTGCTGGCGCACGCGCATCCGCTGCTGCGCGACATCGACCGGATCCGCGACTTCGACAAGCGGGCCGCGGTGTCGCCCTACGGTTCCGGCGCCTTGGCGGGCTCCTCGTTGGGCCTGGATCCGGAAGCCATTGCCGCGGAACTGAACTTCGATTCCTCGGCAGCGAACTCCATCGACGCCACCTCTTCTCGCGACTTCGCCGCCGAGGCCGCCTTCGTGCTGTCCATGATCGCCGTCGATCTGAGCCGCATGGCCGAAGAGGTGATCATCTGGAGCACACCGGAATTCGGCTACATCACCCTCGCCGATGCCTGGTCCACCGGCTCCTCGATCATGCCGCAGAAGAAGAACCCCGACGTCTCCGAGCTCACCCGAGGCAAGGCGGGCCGCCTCATCGGCAACCTCACCGGCCTGCTCGCCACCCTGAAGGCCCAGCCCCTCGCCTACAACCGTGACCTGCAGGAAGACAAGGAACCGGTCTTCGACTCGGTGGCCCAGCTGGAGTTGCTCCTCCCCGCCATCGCCGGCCTGGTCTCCACCCTGACCTTCCACACCGACCGCATGGCCGAACTCGCCCCGGCGGGCTTCACCCTCGCCACCGACATCGCCGAATGGCTTGTCCGCCAGGGTGTTCCGTTCCGCGTAGCCCACGAGGCCGCGGGCGGTTGCGTCCGTGCCGCCGAGGCCCGCGGCGTGGGTCTGGACGAACTCACCGACGAGGAATTCGCCGCCGTCGACCCGGCCCTCACCCCCGGTGTCCGCGAAGTCCTCACCGTCCAGGGCTCCATCGCCTCCCGCAACGCCCGCGGCGGCACCGCCGGCACCCAGGTAGCCAAGCAACTCGAAGAGGTCCGCGGCACCGCCGCCACCCACCGCTCCTGGCTGAGCTGACCCGCCACGACAAACGGCCCGTTGGGTTCCCACTCCCGGAAACCCAACGGGCCGTTCGTCATCCGCGACGGTAATTCATATGCTTCGCGGCCGGAACAGCGGCACGACCGGCATCGTGCACCTTCCCATCCGCAATCGTCTGCTGCTTCTGCTTCCCCTTACCCCGCCGCTCGCGGCGAGACAAAGGCCGATCAGCCGGGGATTCCGAGGGAATTTCAGGCAGCGAAAAGCGCTCAGGCATCAGTCCTCCTACAGGTATGCGTGACCGACTAACCGGATCGGAAGCCGGTCGAAATCGGGAAAGCCACAGCACGGTCCACAAGGACCGCCGGGCATCAACAGCGAAGTGCGCTCAGGAGAACAGGAACAGCCACATGCCGAGCACTGTAACCAGCGCCCGGCACGCGCCGCATCCCATTTATTTCTCGCCGGTCGCCTCGGTCCGTTTCAGCAGGTCGGTAAACCGGGCGCGAAGGTCGTCGTCTGGTTCGACGGCGGCGGCCGCATGCACCCAGGAACGCGCGACGGCGGGGAGATCCGGGCCGTACCGGTTGTCCAGCGTCCGCAAAGCGAATCCGCGCAGTCGGAGGCCACTGGTGCACAGCGCGGTCCGTATCAGCGGCAGGAGGTCGGCCTCCGGCACGTCGGATTCGCCGAGATAGGACAGAACGTAGTCGAGAACGCTCTCCTCGTCGGAGCTCCCGATGATCCTCTCGGGATCAGGCCCCGACATCATCTCGTCCAGTGGCAGTATTTCGCCTGCCAGTCGCACGAGGGCGCCGTGCAGGGATTCCGGGCTGTGAGTGATTGCCCAGTGCCAGGTGTAGCTATCGTGTGGTGGTTGCCGCAGGCGGGTCAGGGCGTGCGGTAACGCGTTGATACCAACGGCGTCCGAGCACGCGAGCGCGCGGCGGAAATCGGATATGGCGGGTGGATGGTCGAGCATGGCCCGGACATGCTGCGACCAATCCGGCCGGGCCAGCAGGGCGGAGAACTGCCCGAGAACACGCGAGAGTTCTGTCTCCGGCCAATTCGTATCGGACGGAGGATCTTTCAGTACGTCATGTATGCCCTGAGCGGTAGAGATATAGGTGAGATTCGGGGGCACGGCACCGATCAGTTCGCCGAATCGAGTCAGACAGGGGAGAGCATCCTCGTAGTTCCGTATGTCCCAGGTTGGTCCGTGCAAGTCCGTGAGCGCATCGAAGATTCCCGCGGCACCATGCAGAAGTTCGGTATCGACCTCCGGTGCGAGCAGTGCGGCATGGAGATCGCCCGTGGTCGCGGCGATATGGGCGAGGTACTGATCGAGGATGCTGTTGCGGAATCCGCCGCGCAGCAACCACGCCTTGATCTCGGGATCATTTGTGCCGCGCAGCCGCTCGACCGCGTGGATACGGCCCCAGCCATTGACGCGCTGGGCGAGTCGATGGATCGCCTGATCGCGGTCCGATTGGGTATTGGCCAGTGCGACAACGGCATACAGGGTCAGGTCTTCCAAGGTGCCCAGGAGCAGCAGTAATTCCTCATCGCGGGCGTCACCGGCGATGCCCAGCATGACGATTCCGAGGGCCACCGCGTTGCGGCGGGTGCCGTGCTCGATGAGTGCGAGTGCCAGCGCGCGCAGGTCCACGGCGGGTATGCCGCGCAGCCCCCGGACCAGGTCGTCGGCCACATCCAGGGCTCGATGCTCGGCCAGCCGATCGTGGAGTGCGGCTGTGGCCGCCGGGTCCGGGGATGCGAGGACTTCGGTGATCGCGTTGATCAGCGTATCGACGGGCGGTGATTCGTCGGCCCCACCGCCGTGATGGGTCCGGATGCCGTCGAGCGCGGTCGAACTCAGTTCGTGCTGGGTGGATGGTTCATCCGGAAGTGGATTGCCTCCGCCGGGCCAGGGTCCGGGACCGTGCAGTGCGGTGAGGCTGAGGGCGTGAGCGAAGAAAGTGGTCCGGCCATCGGTTTCGGAAGCCGTCCACTGGCCGGGGTTCACCGGCAGGGGCGCGCGGCGCCCTTTCCATTAGTGAAGATCACCGCGCCACCGTAGCTCGAATTGCGGGCGCGGACAAGGGATCGCCCGCCGCCTCACCTTCATGACCGGTTGTCACGGAAGCGCGTTGATGGCGGCGGTGATGCCCTTCTTGTCGTAGCTGTTGATGGGGATTGTCGCGCTGTGGGCGTGGCGGATGGTGCCGGTGGAGTCGACCAGGATGGTGCCGGACTGTTGCATCGAGCCGAAGAACTTGCGGGTCAGGCCGACTGATTCGTGGGCGCTGCCGGTGAGGACCGGGAAGGGGATGGCGCGCTTGGCCTTCCATGTCGAGGCGGTGTCGGGATCTTCGGGTACCACCACGACGACCTGGATGTTCGCGGCGTCGAAGTCGGTGTGCTGCGCTACGAGGTCGCGGACGTGGCGGTTGCAGATCGGGCATGAGGTCGAGCGCATGAAGTAGAGGAGGGTGGCGCGTGCGGCGCGGTTGTCGGACAGGCGCCAGGGGCGGCCGGAGGTGTCGACGAGGTTCAGGTCTGGGGCCGGGCGGGCGGAGGTGAGCATGGTGGAGCGTCCCTTCGAATGGGGTGGGTTGCCGATCAGGGGCGGGGTGCGCGGGATTGCGCTGGTGCGTCGGTGATTACGGGCGCAGGTCGAGGCTTTGCCGGATGGCGGTGCGGGCGCGGTGGAGCTGGGATTTCATTGCGGCGGTGCTCAAGCCGAGGGAGTCGGCGGTCGCGCGGCCGGGGTAGCCGAGGACGTCGCGCATGACGAGCACGCGGCGCTGCACCTCGGGAAGGGCCGTGATCGCCTGCGCGAGCTGGTCGGCGTCGAGGCGGCGCAGCACTTCATCCTCGGCGGAATGGACGACCTCGACCTCCGTGAAATCGGTGCGCGGAGCCTGGTCGAGCAGGCGTCGCGCACGCCGCAGGCATTCGTTGCGAACTATGCGGAACATCCAGGACGCCAGCGCGGTGGTGGCGCGCAGGGTTCCGATCCTGCGGTACAGGATGATCAGCGCTTCCTGCGTGGCGTCTTCGGCGTCGGTGGCGGAGGCGCACAGGTGCTGCGCGAACCGCCGGACATGCGGATGCGCGCCGTACACGACCGCGGCCAGAGCCTCCCGATCGCCATTCTGCGCCGCCTCGACCAGATGCCGACCGGCCCAACCGGATTCCACTACCGTCCCGCCCGAGGAGTCGCCGAGGTGCTGCGCTTCGATTCGTACATTCACCACCATAAGAGCGTCCTCGGGCGGAAAAGGATTCAGCCGCTGTACCCGGCCGTCAGGGCTCCAGGTCGACCACCCCTTTACCTGTGGTGATGTCGAACGGCACCGAGACCTGGTCGTGCGCGATCAGCCAGGTGTCGCCGGTCCTGCGCATGCCGTAGGTGACCCGGACCCACATGCCCTGCGCCGCTTCCCCATTGTGCAGGGTGCCGTGCAGGCGAGCGAAGGCGTGCCCGAATGCCACGTTCCCGTCCACGGTGAACGTCAGATCGCGAATCTCGTAGTCCACGGTCGCGAAGAACTGGAACACCTTCGCCCAGTTCTCGAGTTTCGCCGCGATCCCGGCATGCACCAGCGGCGGCTCGACGTCGAAGGACACCACGTCGGTGGTGTACAGCTGCCGTAGGGCTTCCAGATCCCTGGCGCGCAGCGCCTCGACCACCTTGTCGATCGTCCGGCGCGGCCCGGATTCGGTGTGTGGCCGAAAGTCGTTGTCGATGGTCATGTTCAGCTCCTCAGCCGAGAGTGGTTTCGGTGTCATGTCCTCGAGACACCGCGGATCACCGAGACATGACACGATTCGAGGTGACCTGCGCCACTCACCTCGCTGGTGGGTCGCAGGGGAGGAATAGGCCGCGTATGGCTCGCCGAATAGAAGTCATGGGCGTGATCATCATCAAACTGCTGTTCGGAGGCGCCGGGCTCAACAGCGTCTTCCAATTCCTGCCCGAACCGGCCTGACCCGCCGGAAAGCCGATTGCCCGCCACCGGGTCATGGTGGCGGGCAACCGGATTCGATGGAGGGTCAGCTCAGGGCCTTGCGGAGGGTTTCGGTGATCTTGGCTTCGACCTTCGGGGTCATGGCCTGGAGGGCGAAGTGGGTGGGCCAGGCGTCGCCGTCGTCGAGGTTGGCGATGTCGTTGAAGCCGAAGGTGGCGTAGCGGGTCTTGAACTTGCCGGCGGCCTGGAAGAAGCAGAGGATCTTGCCGTCGCGCATGTAGGAGGGCATGCCGTACCAGGTCTTGCAGGTCAGCTCGGGAGCCACGGACTTGATCAGGGCGTGCAGGCGTTCGGCGATTTCGCGGTCGGTGCCGGTCATTTCGGCGATCTTGGCGAGCACCTCGGCCTCGGCCTCGGCCGCGGCGTTGGCGGACTTGGCGCGGCGGGCGGCGGCCTTCAGTTCGGCGGCGTGATTCTTCATGGCGGCGCGCTCTTCGGCGCTGAATCCGACGGAGTTCTGCTTGGAGGTCTGGGTGGCCATGATGGGTTCCTTTGCGGGAGTTGGGTAATAGGGGGAAATCGGGAGGGTCAGCGGTCCTGGATGAGGCCCAGGACATTGCCGTCGGTGTCGGCGACGGTGGCGACCAGGCGGCCGCCGCCGACCTCGTGGGCGGGCTGGGTGACGGTGGCGCCGGCGGTGGTGAGGGCGGCTAGCTTGGCCTCGATGTCGGCGACGTGCCAGTAGGAGACGGGGGTGGTCATGGACTGCGGTCCGCCGTCGGGCACCAGGCCGATGTGCTGGCCCTCGGACTCGAAACCGACGTAGTACGGGGAGTCGGTCTGGGGTGCGATGCCCAGCAGTGCCGAGTAGACGGATTTCGCGGCGGCCAGATCGGAGACCGGGTGCAGGACCGTCTTGATGCCCATTGTCGTCATGGTTTCTCCTCGAAGTCGGGGGTCCGAATCGGCTGGTGATCCGGTTGGTTCCGGTGAACCCGGTGTGCATCAAGCATCGCGCCGGGGGACCCCCGGCCACATCCGTGGCGACCACGGATTCCACTACGGAGTCGAACCTCGGTATCCGTCCGTACCGTGCGCGGGTGCCGCTTGGGGCAGACTTGAACACATGGCTGTGACGTTGGAGATCTCCACCCGGGAAGCGGAAGTGCTGGAGCTGGTCGGCCGGCACCTCAGCAATGCCGAGATCGGGGCGCAACTGTTCATCTCGGTGCGCACGGTGGAGAGCCACGTGTCCTCGCTGCTGCGGAAGCTGGAGGTGCCCGACCGCCGGGCGCTGGCCCAGCACGCGGCCGCCGCCGCTGCCGCGAGCCCGAAACCCGCGCCGACGCTGCCGAAGCCGCTGACCTCGTTCATCGGTCGCGCGCGGGAACGCGCCGAGCTGACCGAATTGATCAAGACGCAGCGGCAGGTGACCGCGGTCGGACCGGGCGGGGTGGGCAAGACCCGGCTCGCGCTCGCGGTGGCGGCCGATGTCGCCGCCGACTTCGCCGACGGTGTGTGGTTCGTGGATCTGGTGCCGCTCGCCAGCCCGGACGTCTGCGTGGTCGCGGGCACCGTTGCCATGGCGCTCGGCATCGGCGAACAGCCGGGCCGGGCCTTCGACCGCGCCGTGCTGTCCACCCTCGCCGACCGGAACGCGCTTCTGGTGCTGGACAATTGCGAACACGTGCGGGACGGCGTCGCGCCGTTCGTGGAGCAGCTGCTCGAATCGTGTCCGGGCGTGAGCGTGCTGGCGACCAGCCGCGCGCGGCTCATGGTGCCGTTCGAGCGCGCCTACGCCGTGCCGCCGATGTCCCTTGCCGGAGAAGGCGGTTCGGACGCGGTCGAGCTGTTCATGGATCGCGCGGCGGCGGGCGGCTGGCCGCCCAACCACGCCATGCGCGATCAGGTCGCCACCTTCTGCGAGCGCCTCGACGGCGTGGCGCTGGCCATCGAGCTGGCGGCCGCACGCTGGACCACCCTCGGATTGGACGGTCTCGCAGCCGGTTTGGACGATCAGCTGCGCATGCTGGAGGGCGGCGCGCGCTCCGACGACCGGCACCGCTCGGTGCGCGCGGCCCTGGACTGGAGCCACGCCCTGCTCGCACCCGAGGACCAGGTACTGCTGCGGCGAGTGTCGGTGTTCATGACCTCGTTCCCCGTCGACGCGGCGGCCGAGGTGGCCGGCGTCGACAAGGGCACGGTCGCGGCCGGATTGGCGCGGCTGGCCGAGCAGAGCCTGCTGGTGGTGACCGACACCCCGGCCGGGACCCAGTTCCGGGCGCTGGAGACCATCCGGCAGTACGGTCTCGAGCAGCTCGAAGCCGCGGGCGAACTGACCGACGCCCGCGCCGGACACCTGCGCTCCTGCCTGACCGAGGCGGACAGCCTTTCCACGCTGCGTGGCGAATGGCGGGCCCGATTCGATGCCGCCGCAGACGATTTCCGCGCCGCACTGGGCTGGGCGGCCGAACTGCCCGAGCAGCGGGCCAATGCCCACCGCCTGGGAAGGCAGTTCGCGCATCTGCTGTTCAACCGCCACTTCACCGGCGAATCCCAATGGCGCTTTACCCAATCCGCCTACCTCGCCGATGATCCGGCCACCTCCGCCGAACTGCTGCGCCACGCCGCGGCGGCCGCGGGCTGCCAGGGCAATGCCGACGATATGTACGGGCTGTACCGCGGCGCGGCCGACTTCGCCAGGGGCGCGGGGGATTCCGCGGGCGCGGCCGTCGACCTGGCCACCGCCGCCGCCTCGGCCCACCGCTTCTGGGGGAAATTCGAGCAGCTCCCGGCCCGCGCGGAGGTGCTTGCCCTCATCGACGAGGCACGGCAGCTGGCCGACGGCGCGCGCTCGGACGCGGCGAAGGCGGCCGTCGCCCTGGCGGTGGCGGCCGTCCTCGGCGACCCGTTCGGCGCACCGCACGACCCGTCCGATATCCCGCTGGCGGAATCGGTTTCACTCGCCGAGCACGCGGTCGAACTCGCGCACGCCACCCGCGACCCGATCGCCGAATCCGCCGCCCTGGACGTCCTCGCCGCCGCCCAGAGCCGCGCGGGCGATCCGGTCGCCGCGGCGGCCACCGCCCGTCGCCGGATCCGGCTGCTCTCCACCGCCCCCGACACTCCGGCCGGAACCCACGAACTCATCGACGCCCTCGGCCAGGCCACCGAATTCGGCCTGGGCGCGGGCGATCTCCCCGGCGCGCGCCGCTGGGCCCGCCAGCTCGCCGAGCACCCGATGCTCGCCGAGGTCGGCCACACCGCGACCAGCCGCCTGCTGGTGGCGGATGCCTTGGCGGGCAATGTCGATGACGTCCTCACCCACGGCGCCCGCTTCCTGGAGTCCTGGCATCGCGAGGACTGCCCGGCCCGTTCCGCCTTGGGTGCGGCCGCGGCGGGCGTGCGCATGATCCACGGCCTGCGCGACGATTTCGACGCCGAACGCGAATGGACCGGCGTCCTCCAGCAACTCGGCACCCCCGCCTCCGACGCCGAGGGCTACCAGGCCGTCTTCGACGCCCTGCTGATGCTGCACCACGGCCAGCCCCTCGACGCCCTGGAACGCACCGCCCTGCCCCCGGCCGAGGCACGCGCCAAGGTCACCGGCGCCTGGTACCCCTGGTACATCGCCCTGCATACCGAAGCCGCCGCCATGACCGGAACCTTGGACGCCGCAACAGACCTCGCCGAGGCACGCACCGCCACCACCGGAAACCCCCTGGCAACAGCCATCATCGACCGTGCCGAAGCCCTCGTCACCAAGGACCGCCCTCGCCTGCTCTCCACCGCAACCACATTCGAGGCCGCGGGCTGCGGCTACCAATCCGCCCGCACCAAGATCCTGGCGGGCGGTACCGAAGCCACCGAGGCCGCAACCGCCCTCACCACCCTGGGCCTGGCCCCGATGACCGGGTCCTCGCACCTGTAGTCCCGACCCGTCGGTTTTCGTGATCGTCGACCTGTGTCAATACGATGCTGAGATGAGTAATCCCGGCGCGCGCTCCCTGGTCTTCGATCTCGACGGCACGATCTGCTTCGATGGCCGCACCATCGATCAGCGCATACGTTCGGCGATTCAGCGGCGTGTCGATGCCGGCTATCGACTGGTGTTCGCGTCCGCGCGTCCGGTTCGGGACATGCTGCCGGTGCTCGACGGCGATTTCGGGACCGCGACCCTGATCGGGGGCAATGGCAGCCTGGTCTCGGTCGGCGGCGACGTGCGGGCGAGGGCCTTCATCGATCCGACTAGCCTCGGCAGTCTGCTCGCCGCGTGCGGGCGGTGGGGTGCGACCTATCTGGTCGACGGGCCTTGGGATTATGCCTACACCGGCAGCCCCGACCATCCTCTGCGAGCCAGGATCGACCAGGGGCTGTTGGCTCGCCAGGTCGAGGTCGCGGACCTCCCCGAGGTCGTCAAGTTCCTGGTGCTCACGGCCGAGGACATGCCCGCGCTCGCGGCGGCCGGCCGGGAGCTCGGGCTGGTGGTGAATCACCACCTGGAGGAGAGCATCATCGATATCTCGCCCGCGGCGACAACCAAATGGGAAGCCCTGCGGGCGATCGGCCATACCCGCTACATCGCCTTCGGCAATGACCTCAACGACATCGACCTGCTGCGCAACGCCGCACGGGCGATCCGCGTCGGCGCGCATCCCAGCCTGGACCATGTCGCGCATCTGACGGTGCTCGCCGATCCCGAGGCGGTAGCAGCCGAAATCGACCGTCTCCCAGCCGTGATCGCGGATCCGGTCGGCTGACCGGCGCGAATCATCAGCTCCCGGAACAGGGAAGCGGCCCGACGGCCGCCGCGCCGGAGAGGAAGTCGTTCAGACGGGCGGCGAAACCCGGTGCGGCCGCAACGAAATGGCCCGCGCCCGGGGCGGTGACACGGTCGGCCGCGAGGGTCTCGGCGAGGGCGTCGCAGATGCTGTCCAGGGCCGGGAGGTGGCCACCCGAGGCGACCAAGGCCGGAATGCCCGCTGTGCGCAGGGCTTTCAGGTCGGGGCGGGCCGCGCCGGGCAGGCGGCCGCCATGGGCTCGGCGAACCGCGGCCTGGACCGGGTCGGGGAGCGGGTCCGCGTCGACGGCGGGGGAGCCGGAGAGGGTCAGGAACTCCCGCAGCACGGCGGGATCGGCCGCGAGGCCGTCGGTGAGGACGGCGTCGCCGACCTGTTTCAGCCGGGCCACATTCGGATCGCCGGGGGCGAGGAAGTAGAGCGGAGGCTCGATCAGGGTCAATGACCGGACCAGACTCGGATCCTGCCCGGCGGCCAGCAGTGTGCCCAGGCAGCCGTAGGAATGCGCGACCACATGCGGGCGGTACTCGTCGAACACCGCGGCGAGATCATCGGCATCGATCAGAAAGTCCTGCCCGCCATTCGACACCGGCGGGCTCGGCGGATATCCACGTCGATACACCGCTGTCAGTGTCCATCGTTCGGCCAGTGAATCCAGCCCGGCCCAGGTCGTTTTCGGACCCGCCCCGCCGTGCACCAGCACGACCTCGGGCCCATCTCCCCACCGCCGCACCGCGAGAGCAGCCATGCCCTCAGTCTGCACCGAAAAAGGGTGTGTGACGCGGCTTTACGAGCCATGTCACACACCCGGTCCGGCGCGGGGTCAGGCGCAGACCTTGATCGCGTCGGCCTTGTGCCGGGCGTAGGCGGGCAGGGTGCCGCGGACGGAGTCGGGGACGTGGGCCAGCAGCTCCCAGTTCTTCCCGTTCCAGTTGAGGACGTCGACGTTCTTGCCGGTGCGGTTCCAGTAGGAGACCATCCGGTCGCCGACGCCGCCATTGCCGATGTCGTGCAGTACGCAGCTGTTGTCCTCCTGGACGAACATGCTGCCGGTGCCGTCCACACCGTCCCAGGCGCAGAAGAGGCCGCCGGGGCAGTCGTAGCCCTGCGCGGAGGCGGGTGCGGCGGAGATGATCGCACCACCGGTGACGGTGCCTGCGGTCAGCACGGCCGCGGCGAGGACACCCCGAATGTGCTTGGCGCGGTTGACGTTCTTCATGAATCTCCCCTTCATCTCGATCGAAATCAGCCTTCCGGCTGTCGTCAACCTGAGCCGCCTCACCAACGATCGACCAACGGTCGACTAATCACGCGGCCGGCGCGAGCCGCGGCCACCTGGTAGCTATCCTTCGGCAATGACGTTGTTGCTGCTGGGACTGGCCATCGCGTGCGAGGTGACGGCGACGGTGTCGCTGAAGATCTCGGAGGGGTTCAGCAAACTCGTGCCCTCGATCATCGTGGTGATCGGGTACGGGGCGGCGTTCTATTTCCTGTCGCAGGCGTTGAAACGGGGGATGGCCATCGGGGTGGCTTATGGAATCTGGTCGGCGGTCGGGGTGGTGGCGGTGGCGACCATCGGGGCGCTGTTCCTGGACGAGCACATCACGCCGGTGCAGATCGGGGGGATCGTGCTGGTGATCGCGGGGGTGCTCGCCCTGGAACTGGGCGGGGCGCACTGACAGGTCAGTCCGCTACTCGGACAACGTATCCCGCGGTTTCGAGGGCGTCGAGGACCTCGTCGCGGTGTGCCGGGCCGCGGGTTTCGAGGGTGAGCAGAACCTCGACCTCGTCGATGGCCAGCCAGGCGCCGGTGCGGGAGTGGACGACGTCGAGGACGCTGGCGCCGGTACGGCCCAGCTCGGCGAGCAGCCGGGACAGGCTGCCGGGACGGTCGGAGATGGTGACGCGGGCGGCCAGGTAGCGGCCCGCGGCGCTGAGGCCGTGGCCGATGACCCGGGTCAGCAGTAGCGGGTCGATATTGCCGCCGGAGAGGATGGCGCAGACCGGGCCTTGGACCGCGAGTTCGGCCGGGGCGCAGGCCATCAGGGCGGCCACGGCGGCCGCACCGGCGGGCTCGACGATGAGCTTGGCGCGTTCCATACACAGCAGCAGCGCCTTGGACAGGGCGTCCTCGTCGACGGTCACGATGGTGGGCGCGGAGTCCAGAATGTGCTCGAAGGGGACCTCGCCGGGCAAGCCGACCGCGATACCGTCGGCCATGGTGGCCATCTGCTCCAGCGCCACCGGCTTTCCCGCGGCCAGGGAGGCGGGCCAGGCGGCGGCCTCGGCGGCCTGCACGCCGATCACGCGGACCTCCGGCTTCAGCCGTTGCAGGACCGCCGCCACGCCCGCGAGCAGTCCGCCGCCACCCGTCGGCACCAGCACGGTGCCGACATCCGGTAGCTGGTCGAGGATTTCGAGCCCGCAGGTCGCCTGCCCGGACACGATGTCGATGTGATCGAACGGGTGCACCAGCGTCGCGCCGGTCTGCTCCGCGAACGCCCGTGCGGCGGTGAGGGATTGGTCGATGGTGTCGCCGACCTGATGCACGGTCGCGCCATAGGCCTTGGTGGCCATCAGTTTCGGCAGCGACGCGCCGACCGGCATGAACACCGTGGACTCGATACCCAGCGAGCTCGCCGACCACGCGACACCCTGCGCGTGATTGCCCGCGCTGGCCGCCACCACGCCGCGCGAGCGCTCGGCCTCGGTCAGATTCGCGATCCGGTTGTAGGCCCCGCGCGGCTTGAACGAACCGGTCCGCTGCAGGTTCTCGCATTTGAGATGGACCTCGTGGCCGATGCGTTCCGACAGCACCCGCGAGGCGACCACGGGGGTCCGCCGGATGACCGGTGCCAGCAGGGTCGCCGCCGCTTCGATCCGCGCCATGAGCTCCATGGCGGTCATGTTGCCAGGGATTGGCTCCGGTGTCGCTCGTCGGCGGCTTTCAGACACGGCGTGCGACCGGCAATCCCGGGCGGCGACCCACGCCGGGTTTATGTTCTCGCCGTGCCCACGATCGTGAAAGCGCTGGCCACACTGACCGCTTCCGCGGTCTCCGCCCTGGCCCCGCTCGCCGCCCCGCCCGCACACGCCGACTCCATCGGCACCTGCACCGGCGGCGACTTCCGCTGGACCGCCGTCAACGGCGCGATCACCATGACCCCGACCCAGCTCACCTTCACCTCGGTGGGCCGGCTCTGGGGCTGCACCGGCTATCCCGGGATCACCTCGGCCACCTTCACCGGCGAGCACATCGCCTGGTCGGACTGCATGCATCCGGCCGACGGCCCGCTCACCGTCTGGATCACCTGGAACAACGGCGACACGAGTACGCTCTGGGGTCCCTGGCCGGTCGGCATGGTCCAGCCCACGGTCGGTCCCATGCAGGTGGTGAGCGGTTTCGGCCTCGGCAACTGGGTTCGGGTCAGCGCCACCTACGAGATGATGACCCCCGAGATGGTGATGGGCTGTCTCGGACCCGGTGTACCCACGGGCCTCGGCCGCCTCAGCGCCACCATGATGTGAGCCGGAAAGATATACGGGTCACGCAATAACCCGGAAACCGAAAAGCAATGCGTGGGGAACGGCCCGTTCCTACCTTGAGCCCACCATCTTCGGCTCCCGGATCGGATTCACCCCATGACCGATATCGTCACCCCCGCCGCGGCCGCGGCGGAATCACCAGCGGCGACACCAGACTACGACCCCCGGCTCACCAATGACGATCTCGCCCCGCTGAAGAAGCAGACCTGGGGCAGCTACCACATCTTCGCCTTCTGGATGTCGGATGTGCACAGCGTCGGCGGATACGTCACCGCGGGCAGCCTTTTCGCGCTCGGCCTGGCCGGATGGCAGGTGCTGGCGGCCCTGCTCATCGGCATCACGATCGTATATTTCCTGTGCAATCTGGTGGCCGCGCCCAGCCAGCGGGCGGGCGTACCGTATCCGGTCATGTGCCGCAGCGCCTTCGGCGTGAAGGGCGCGAACATCCCGGCCATCATTCGCGGCCTGATCGCGGTGGCCTGGTACGGCATCCAGACCTATCTGGCTTCGGCGGCGCTGATCGTGGTGGCGGTCAAGCTGTTCCCGAGCCTCGCGCCGTACGCGGTGTCGGGGGATTACGGGTTCCTCGGGCTGTCGCTGCTGGGCTGGTGCGCGTACCTGGTGCTGTGGGTGGTGCAGGCGGCGGTGTTCTGGCAGGGCATGGAGTCGATCCGCAAGTTCATCGACTTCTGCGGTCCCGCCGTGTACGTCGTCATGTTCTTCCTGTGCGGGTACCTGATCTACAAGGCCGGCTGGGGTTCGATCGATCTGCAACTGGGCTCGGTCAAGTACCACGGCTGGGACGCGCTGCCGGTGGTGCTGGGCGCGATCGCGCTGGTGGTGTCCTACTTCTGCGGGCCGATGCTGAACTTCGGCGACTTCTCCCGCTACAGCAAGTCGATGGCCGCGGTGAAGCGCGGCAACCTGCTGGGCCTGCCGGTCAACTTCCTGGCGTTCTCGCTGCTGGTGGTGATCACCGCGTCGCTGACCATCCCGGTCTACGGTGAGCTCATCACCGATCCGGTCGAGACGGTCTCGCGCATCGACTCCACCTTCGCCATCGTGCTGGGCGCGCTGACCTTCACCATCGCGACCGTCGGCATCAATATCGTCGCCAACTTCATCTCGCCGGCCTTCGACTTCTCGCACGTGAGCCCGCAGAAGATCAGCTGGCGGATGGGCGGCATGATCGCGGCGGTCGGGTCGGTGCTGATCACGCCGTGGAACCTGTACAACAACCCGGACGTCATCCACTACACCCTCGAGGTGCTGGGCGCGTTCATCGGCCCGCTGTTCGGGGTGCTGATCGCCGACTACTACCTGGTGCGCAAGCGCGAGATTGTGGTGGACGAGCTGTTCACCATGGCCGCGACCGGAAAGTATTGGTACACCAAGGGATTCAACCCGGTCGCGGTGATCGCTACCGTGATCGGCGCCATCGCGGCGGTGTTCCCGGTGCTGGCCAAGAACGTGTACGGCATGCACACCGCGGCCCAGTACAGCTGGTTCATCGGATGCGGTCTGGCGCTGGCCATCTACTACGGTCTGGCCACCCGGACGAAGCTCATGGCTACCTCCGCTCCGGCGGAAATCGTCACCGCCTGAGCGGAAATCCCTGGTAGCGGTGCCGGCCGCTGCCAGGGATTTGCTGTCCAGTGATAAATGTCCTTCTCCCATTGTGTTTCGGACTACATATTCCCCTCGGAATGAAGTATTAAAGAGCACACGCTCAAAATATGCTTTTCGGAATCGGAAAAAGTACCGTTGATGGCATGCAGCTCTCCCGGTTCACCGATCTCGGCCTGCGGTCGCTCATGCGCCTGACGGTCAGCAGCGGCGCCGAGGAACGAGTCACCGTCAAACTTATTGCGCGACAGGTAAACGCTTCCGAGAACTACGTTGCCAAGGCCGTCTCCCGGCTCGCCGAACTCGGCTACGTCGAGTCCCAGCGCGGCCGCACCGGTGGGGTCTTCCTGACCGAACTCGGCCGGACCACCACCGTCGGCGCCATTGTCCGCCAGCTCGAATGCGATCACGAAGTCATCGATTGCGTCGGCGACAATCCGTGCCCACTGGCGAATGCCTGCCGTTTGCGGGGCGTGCTCGCCACCGCGCAGAAAGCCTTCTACGCCGAACTCGATCGGTACGTCCTCGCCGATCTGGTGGACCAGCGCACCGTGGATCTGCTGCATCTGCCGGTCTTCCCGGCAGCCGCACTCGTCGACATCTAGGAGACCTCATGAGGCTCGCGCCGGATTCCACGCTCAACCGCATTCCCGAGCTGGAGCCCGAGCACGCCGAGGTGATTCGCGCGACCCTGCCCGTGGTGGGTGCGCACATCGATCAGATCACCCCGCTGTTCTATTCGAAGATGTTCACCGCCCACCCGGAGTTGTTGCGCGACCGCTTCAATCGCGGCAATCAGCAGCAGGGCGCGCAGCAGAAGGCCCTGGCCGCCTCCATCGCCACCTTCGCCACCCATCTGGTGGATCCCGCCCTGCCGCATCCGCGAGAACTGTTGTCCCGCATCGGGCACAAGCATGTGTCCCTGGGCGTGACCGAGCCCGAATACCGCATCGTGCACGAGCATCTGTTCGCCGCGATCGTCGAGGTGCTGGGTGCGGACGTGGTCACCCCGGAGATCGCCACCGCCTGGGACCGCGTGTACTGGCTGATGGCAACGACTCTCATCGATTTCGAGCGCGAACTCTACGATTCGGTCGGGGTCGAACCGGGCGACGTCTTCCGCGAAACCCGGGTGGTGCAGCGCATCGACGATTCCTCGGGCGTCGCGACCTTCGTGGTCGAATCCGCCGACCCGGCGCGCCCGCTGCCCGGATTCCTTCCGGGACAGTACATCTCCGTCGGCGCGCGACTGCCCGACGGTGCCCGCCAGCTGCGCCAGTACAGCCTGGTCAACCGCGGTGGCGACGGCCGCCTGGCCTTCACGGTGCGCCGGGTGCTCGCGGAGGAGAACACTCCCGCGGGTGAGGTCTCCGGCTGGCTGCACGACCATGTCCAGCCGGGTGCTTCCCTCGAAATCACCCTGCCCTTCGGCGATCTCACCATCGACACCGAGGCCACCACCCCGCTCGTCCTCATCTCGGCGGGCATCGGCGTCACCCCGATGGTCGGCATCCTCGAGTACCTGGCCGCCGAAACCCCTTCGCGCCGAACGGTCATTCTGCACGCCGACCGCTCCACCACCGCGCACCCGCTGCGCGAAACCGTCGCCGACCTGGCCACGCGCCTGAACGACGTCTACTACCGCGCCTGGTACCGCGCCGACGGCCACGGCCTGCTCGACCTGACCCGCACCGACCTCCCCGAGGATGCCGACTACTACCTCTGCGGTGGCACCGGCTTCCTCCAGTACGTTCGGGCCCAGCTCATGTCCGCGGGCATTCCCTCGGACCGGGTCCACTTCGAACTCTTCGCACCCAACGATTGGCTGCTGAACGCCGAGCAGGCTCCGGCCCCGGCGTAGCGCCGAAGCCGTGATCCGCCCCACTCGAGATTTTTTCGGGAAGTGTCGGATCGGGGCGTTCGCCGTTCGTCTCGGAATTGAAGCGCGGGCAATCGCCCGACGCGCAACCGAGAAGGGAACGTCATGGAACTGGTGCTGAATACGATCGACATCGTGGTGGCTGATCTGGAGGCTTCGATGGCCTTCTACCGGCGGCTCGGAGTCGAATTCAAGGTTGATTCGGCCTTCCCGGGCCACGCGGGCGCGGACCTGCCGGGCGGGCTGCACCTCATGCTCGACACCCAGCCGTTCCGAGCCACCATCACACCCGGCTGGACCGAGCCGAGCGGCGGGGCCCGCAACTTCCTGGCCTTCGAGGCGCCGAGTCCCGATGCCGTCGATGCGCTCTACGGCGAACTGGTCGAGGCCGGGTACACGGGGGTGAAGGAGCCCTTCGACGCACCCTGGGCAATGCGCTACGCGACCGTGCTGGACCCGGACGGGAACGGCATCGACCTCTACTGCCCGCTGCCCGCCCACTGATCCGGTCGTACGACACCGAGGAGGCACCCATGAAATACGTCCTGATGTTCATCGAGACCGAGGAGTTCATCCAGGAGCTCGCGGCGAAGAACGACGACGATCGGCAGGCTGCCTACGCGGCGGTCTACGAGTGGTTCGCCCGGAACGCGGCGCAGGTCACTCACCATCAGAAGCTGGCCGATCCGAGCACCGCGACCACCATGCGGCTGTCCGGCGGCGATGCGGTCGTCACCGATGGACCGTTCATCGAGGGCAAGGAGGTTGTGTCCGGATACGCCGAGGTCGATGTCGCCGATCTCGACGAGGCCATGGCGCTGGCCCGCTCGTGGCCGGGTTGCCCGCTGGTCGAGATCCGGCCGATCATGTGATGGATGTTCACGCCGAGCTGGCCCGTACGGTCCGCGATCATGCGGGCCGGCTCACCGCGTGCCTGATCCGCGTCCTCGGCGACTTCGCCGCCGCCGAGGACGTCATGCAGGACGCGATCGAGACCGCGCTGCAGCGCTGGCCGGTCGACGGGATTCCCGAGCATCCCGACGCCTGGCTGCTGACGGTCGCCCGCCGTCGCGGGCTGGATGTGCTGCGCCGTCAGAATGTGTACCGGGACAAGCTCTCCCAGCTCGATTGGCCGGTTCAGCCGGAGCCGGATGATCGCCTGCGGCTCATCTTCACGTGCTGTCATCCCGCGCTGCCCCGGCAGGCTCAGGTGGCCTTGACGCTGCGCACGGTCTGCGGTCTCACCACGGCCCAGATCGCCGCGGCGTTCCTCGTGCCCGAAGCGACGATCGGCCAGCGGGTCACCCGCGCCAAACGCAAGATCACCCAGGCGCGGATTCCGTATCGCATTCCCACGGACCAAGAACTGCCGGAGCGACTCGCTCAGGTGCTGGCCGTCATCTACCTGCTCTTCAACGAGGGTTACCTCACCAGTGGCGGAGATCGGCCGCAGGCGCGGGACCTGGCCGACGACGCCGAATATCTCGCCGAGACGCTGGCCTGGCTGATGCCCAAGGAGCCGGAAGTGCTCGGGCTGCTCGCATTGATCCGGCTGCATCAGGCCCGTGCCGCAGCACGTTTCAGCCCGGGCGGCGGAATCATTCTGCTGCAACACCAAGACCGTTCCCGATGGGACCACGACGCCATCGCGGAGGCCGACCGGCTGCTGGAACGCGCTGCCGCGCACCGCCGTCCGGGTCCGTACCAATTGCAGGCCGCCTTGGTCGCCTGCCACGCCGCCGCTCCGACTTGGGAAGACACCGACTGGACGCAGATCCTCGTCCTCTACGACATGCTCCTGCACACCGCGCCGAGCCCGGTGGTGCGACTGCACCGTGCGACGGCCGTGCGCTATGTGCTCGGTCCGGAGACGGCGCTGCGCGAGCTCGAGGCGCTGGGCCCGGAACTCGACGGCCACCACCTGTTCCACGCCACGCGCGCGGAACTGCTTCGCGCCCTGGGCCGCAACCTCGAGGCGCATACGGCGGATCGCCGGGCATTGGCCCTGACGGCCAATCCCGCGCAACAGGATCTGCTCACCGAACGACTCGAGTGGTCCGAACCGACCTGACACTCGAGCCGACCTGACACCCGCGAGCCGGTCCGGCGGCGGGCATCGAGGCGGGAACTACTTTTCGGACCCGGCGTCCCGGATGGTCGCCAAAACGCCTGCGAGCCACGGGGTGTAGCGGGCAGGATCGGCCGCCACCTCGGTGGCGAGGGTGTCCGGGTCGACCCAGGCGATGTCGTCCACCTCGGCCGGATTCGGTTGCGGTGCGGCGTCTTCCAGCCGACCGATGAGGACGTGGTCGAATTCGAATTCGACGCGGCCGGTGTTGGGGTCGGTGGCCTGGTAGGTGAAGGTGCCGACCTCGGTGAGATCGGCGATGAGGCCGAGCTCCTCGTGCAGCCGCTTGGTGGCCGCCTCGATCACGGTCTGGCCGGGTGCCGGATGGCCGCAGCAGGTGTTGGTCCACAGCAGCGGGAAGCGGGTTTTCACCCCGGCGCGCTGCTGCAGCAGCACCTGTCCGTCGGCGTCGAACAGCAGCACCGAGAACGCTCGATGCAGCCGTCCGGGTGCGGTGTGCGCCGCCGCCACCGACAGCGATCCCTGCGCGCGGCCCTGCTCGTCCACGAGCTCGACGAGCAGGGTCTCACGGTCGATGTCGGAGGTATCGAGGGTGCCGGTCACCTTCCTACCTTATCGGCGGTGATCATCAGGTACTGGAAGCTGCCCTCCTTGTACGAGGTCAGGAACGGTTTCTCGACACCGGTCGCGAGCTCGGAATGGGTGCGCAGCTCCCAGTACGGGATGGTCGCCGGGGTCAGGTCGGTGACCGCGATGGGGACCAGGTTGTTGGCCGCGAGCGCCTTGAAGTACTCGCTGCGCGGGTGGATATTGCAGCCGTAGTGGGCGTCGATCCAGCTCACCGACGCCGACCGCGCACCGAACACGTCATTGGAGCAGCCGGTGATGCAGACGTAGCGCCCGCCGGGCTCGAGCAGCCGGGAGAACTCGGCGAACAGCTCGAAAAGGTCGACGTACATGGTGGTTTCATTGGTCCAGATGCCGCGCTTGGAGCCGGATTCGAAACCGGTGTCGAGCATGTTCTTGAAGTGGAAGCGCACCTTGTCCGAGACGCCGCGCTCGCGGGCCTGCTCATTGGCGAAGCCCACCTGGTACTCGGAGATGGTGACGCCGTCCACCTGGCAGCCGAAGCGCTGATTGGCCATGAAACTGGTGCCGCCCCGGCCGGATCCGCCGTCCATCAGCTGATCGCCGGGACGGACGTCGCCGAGCTGGTCGAGCAGCGCGTCGGCCTGGGCGGTCTCGAGGCGGTGCAGTTCCTTGACGATCCGCTCCTGGCGGGTCGCTTCGGGCCCTTCAAGGACGGACAGATCGGGCTCGCCGATGCCGTAGTGGTGGTGGTAGAGCCCGTCGACCTCGCCGAGCTTGGTGTTGACCCGGTCGTCATTGGGGTTGTTGTTCCAATACGACGCGACCGATTTCTGATACTCGGTTTTCAGCACGGCGTCGGGTTGCGGGTGGAGCGCGGTCATGACAGGTCATCCTCTCGAATGGGTGATATGACGCTGGAAGCACTGCGCACGGAAAATGTTGTGGTTCAGGGGTTGTCTTTGTAGCGGCGGCTGTCGGCGTGCCAGGCGCGGTTGCCGCCCATCCAGGACCAGAGACCGGTCAGGAAGCGCACCAGTTCCGGTGATCCGGTGGCGGCCAGGATGCCCGCTTCGGCCTCGAAGCGGTGCACCAGTTCGTCGTGGACCTCGGCGGTGCGCTGCACGGCCTCGCGGCGCGAGCAGTTCTCCTCGGCGGCGAGCACGGTCGGGAGGTTGAATTCCCTTCCGCCGGAGAGATCTTCGCGCGCCATGGAGTAGAGGTCGTTGACCATCTGGGCGGCCAGCGCGGCGGTGGTGACCACCCGCCGCACCCGCGGATCGGTGTATTCGGCGGCCGGGAGTTCGTAGCCGCCGATCGCGTCGATCGGCGCCATGCAGGGCAGAAAGCTGTGCGGCTGCCGGTTGAGCAGGTACTCCCACACCGGCGGCATGCGACCCGCCAGCCGCCAGCCCGCCTCCGCGCCCAATGCGATGAACCAGCCCGCGATCTCGGTCCGCAGCCGCGCCACCTGGGCCGGGGTGGCGTACCGGGACAGGTGCTCGAAGGAGGTCCGGAACGCCCGCAGGATCGGATCGTTCTCCATGGCCTTCTCCACCTCCACCTGGTATTGCAGTGGCAGGTGGACGGGATCCATTGCGGCGGCGGCCAATTCGAGCCGGGGACCCAGTTCGGCCTCCGCGCTGGAGTGGCTGCCGTCCGGTGCGATATCGCTGGCGTCCTCTTCGCAGTAGTAGTCGTCCACCGACCACTCCGACACCGCGCACTTGGCCGCCGCCAGCAGCCGGTCCGCGTCATCGCAATCCGGATGCGCCAGCATGATCAACCGCCCGAAGTCGGCCTTGCGGAGCTCGTCGAGCCGCCCCTCATACAGCCCGATCTCCTCGGCCCAGGCCAGAATTCCGACGTTCACCGCCTCCGCCAGCGCGGGATCGTCCCGCACCGGCGGCGGACAGTAGAGCGCCGGAATGGCGGAGCCTCGACTCCGCTGCTCCGCGGAGGCGCCGATGCCGCTCGGTCCCGGTGAAATCTGCGGGGGTTCGGGCGAACTCACCCGGCGGTGTGCGGAGAGCGTCCCGATCCCCGTGGGACCGCTCGCGATTCGCCGGGCAGGGGCACTGCTCGGCGGTGCGGGGGCCGCAGCCTCCGGGGCCGGGATTCGGCCCGAGCCCAGGGAGCGGGGGATGGCCCGGAGCGGCTGGCGGACAGGCGATGTCGGCAGCGGTGGTGTCGGCACCGCGCCGCCGGCAGGCGACGGCGGACGCGATGCCTGTCCCGCGAGCTCCGTGATCACCTTGGGGGTGGGTAGGTTCACACGGAGACTCGGGGCCCCGAGGCCGGAGGGGCCGAGTAGCCTGCGGGGAGAATCGGGCAGTTGGGAATCGGTCAGTGCGGCAACGGCTTCGGCCGCCGCCGACACGGCCGAGGGGTCAGCCAGCAGATCCGCGGGTGCGGTGGTGTCGAGATTGGTCAACAGGGCGGCGACGGCCGCCGCCACCTCGGAGGTGGCAGGCGGGGCCGCGGCGCGGGAGAGCACCGACATGACTGGCCACCCCGCTCAGTCGGACTGACGGGCGACCAGCACATTGTCGAGAATGCCGAGCGCGTCGGGGACCAGGACGGCGGCGGAGTAGTAGCAGCTCACCAGGTAGGAGATGATCGACTGGTCGTCGATGCCCTTGAATCGCACGTTCAGGCTGGGCTCGTACTCGTCCGGAATTCCGGTCTGGTGCAGGCCGATCACGCCCTGCTCCTTCTCGCCGGTGCGCATGGCCAGGATCGACGTGGTCTGGGTGTCGCTGACCGGGATCTTGCCGCACGGGAAGATCGGCACCCCGCGCCAGGCGGGCACCCGGTGGCCGTCCACCTCGACCGGGTCGGGATAGATTCCGCGCTTGGTGCATTCGCGTCCGAACGCGGCAATCGCCTTGGGGTGGGCCAGGAACAGCTTGGTGCTGCGCCGCATGGACAGCAGATCGTCCATATCGTCGGGGGTGGGCGCGCCGGCCTCACTGTAGATGCGCTGCTTGAGATCACAGTTGTGCAGCAGGCCGAAGTCGGGGTTGTTGACCAGGTCGTATTCGCGGCGCTCGTAGAGGGCCTCGATGGTCAGGCGCAGCTGCTGTTCGATCTGATCCATCGGATCGTTGAACAGGTCGGCGACGCGGGTGTGCACCCGCAGCACGCTCTGCGCCAGGCTGAGCTCGTATTCGCGGGGCTGGGAGTCGTAGTCGACGAAGGTGCCGTCGAGGACGGGCTCACCGGAATGGCCGGAGGAGATGACGATCTCGGCCTCGCCGTACTTGTTCTGCGGCAGCGCGGGCGCCTGCGCGACCGAGGACAGATGCTCGTGCAGCGCGGGGATCTGCTCCTCGAGTTGCAGCAGGCTCGAGCGGGAGAGCACCAGCATGGTGGTGGGCGTGACGGTCTTGATGGTGACCGGCCAGATGGCGTCGGGATCGGTGAGCGTCTCGTCGCCGAAGAAGTCGCCGCCGCCGAGCATGCCGAGCTTGGTGGTCTCGCCGAACTCACCGGTGCCGATCTTGGAGAGCTTGCCGTGCACGATGAGCAGCACCTGGTCCATCGGGTTGCCGAATTCGGCGACCACGGTGCCGGGCGGCAGATCCCGCTGCTCGAAGCGGCCGGCCACGGTGGCCAGGATCTCCTCGTCCTCGAAGCCGCGCAGCTGCGGCAGCTCCTGCAGTTCGAGCGGGATGACCCGGGCGCTGGGGCCGTTGATGATGTATTCCACCTCGCCGTTGCCGACGGTGTGGGTCAGACGGCGGTTGACGCGGTAGACACCGCCCTTCACCTGGCTCCACGGCAGCGAACGGGTCAGCCAGCGGGAGCTGATGCCCTGCATCTGCGGTTCGGATTTGGTGGTGTGCGCCAGTTGGTGGGCGGCGGCGGTACTGAGGGACTTGCGCTGGCCGTTTTCGGTTTGAAGTGGCATTTCAATGGTCATGCTGCGGTCCTCACCTCGAAGGGACACCGCGGATACGAGCGGGGGAGTCCACGGCGAAATGGCAGATCCGACGGATCTGCGGGAATTAGTCAAGTGAGTGAATTGACAAGCGCGACAGTGCGTTCCAGCGACTACCGATGGTAGAGCTCCGGTCGGCGCGGTGTATCGAAAAAGCCAAAACATGATGCCTGGAATGTTGCTGTAAGCCGTAAACCCCGAACGGCCGGTTTGTTTTGGGTCGGGTGGCTCGGCCGGTCGGATCCCCGGGCCCGGATGGCTCTGGTCACAGCGCCAGCGCAGTAGGGTGGTGCTATGGCAAGCTCATCGGGACGCGTCGGGGCGGGTGACGCTGGTCAAGGCCAGGAAAAGTCTGGGAGTGAAGCCGTGAAATTCAATACGAGGTCCGTTGTCGGTCCGATCGAGCGACTCGTCGCGACCGCGCAGAACGGGCTCGAGGTGATCCGGTTCGGGGGCCTGGTTCACGAGATCGAATCGTCGCCGTACGAAGTGGTGGAGCGGAAGCGGATGTACCGCCTGCGGCACTACTTCCCCGACGACACCGTCGTCGACCGTCCGGTCGTGGTGCTGATTCCGCCGATCATGGTGACCGCCGAGATCTGGGACGTGAATGCCGCCGATGGGGCGGTCGGCATTCTGCACCAGGGCGGAATCGATTGCTGGGTGGTTGATTTCGGCTCGCCCGCCACCGAAGAGGGCGGCTGGGAACGGGATCTGGCCGACCATGTGCTGGCCGTGTCGAGCGCCATCGACACCGTCACCGAAATCACCGGTCGCGGTGTGCATCTCATGGGGTACTCGCAGGGCGGCATGTTCGCCTACCAGACCGCGGCCTACCGTGCGGGCAAGGGCGTCGAGTCCATCGTGACCTTCGGTAGCCCGGTGGACGCGGTGGCGGGCATGCCCTTCGGGCTACCGCACGGGCTGGTGTCCGACGCCGCCGACTTCCTCACCGACCATGTGCTGAACCGGCTGCCGATCACCGATTCCATGGTGCGGCTGGGCTTTCAAGCGCTGGACCCGGTCAAGACGGCGCGGGCGCGCATCGACTTCCTGCGCCAGCTGCACAACCGGGAGGCGCTGCTGCCCAAGGAACGGCAGCGCCGCTTCCTCGAGGCCGACGGGTGGCTGGGCTACCCGGGGCCCGCGCTGACCGATCTGCTCCAGCAGTTCGTCAAACACAATCGAATGATGCTGGGCGGCTTCGTGATCCGCGATCAGCTCATCTCGCTGGCGGAGATCACCTGCCCGATCCTGGCCTTCGTCGGCGAGGTCGACGATATCGGCCAGCCCGCCGCGGTACGCGGAATCGTGCGCGCCGCGCCGAATGCCGAGGTGTACGAAGCCAGCATCGTGGCAGGGCATTTCGGGCTGGTGTCGGGGTCCACCGCGACCCGCCAGACCTGGCCCGTGGTGCGCGACTGGGTGAACTACCTGTCCGGCCGCACCGAGCTGCCCGAGCAGGTGCAGCGGATGAGCACCGAGGTGGTGCGCAACGGTCCGCGCACCGGGCTGACCCGCGCGGTGCACGCGCTCGGCAGCCTCGCCGAGGCCGGGACCAGCCTGGGCAAGACCATCGAGGGCGTGGCCGGGCAGACCCTGCGCGGCACCGTCGAACTCACCGGCGAGGCCGCCCGCGCGCTGCCGCGCCTGACCCGGCTCGGCATGATCCAGCCGCATACCCGAATCTCGCTGGGGCGCTTGCTCGCCGAGCAGGTGCGCCGCTCCCCGCAGCGGGAGCTGTTCCTCTTCGACGACCGCGTGCACACCCAGCAGGCGGTCAATCAGCGCATCGACAATGTGGTGCGCGGGCTGATCTCGGTCGGCGTGCGCCCGGCCACCCGGGTCGGCGTGGTGATGGAGACCCGGCCCAGTGCGCTGGCCGCCGTCGCGGCGCTGTCGCGGCTGGGTGCGGTGGCGGTGCTGCTCGCCCCCGGCAGTGAGCTGTCGAAGGTCGCGGAGCTGACCGGGACGCGGCTGCTCATCACCGATCCGGAGAATCTGGCCAATGCCGCGGCCACCGGGCTGCGGATCCTGGTGCTCGGCGGCGGCGAATCGCGCGGGCTCGACATTCCGCCCGGCCGCGATGTGGTCGACCTGGAGAAGATCGATCCGGCGCAGGTGAGCCTGCCCGCCTGGTACCGGCCGGATCCGGGTCTGGCGCGGGAGCTGGCGTTCATCCTGGTGACCGGTACCGGCGACAAGTTCGACGTCAAGTACGTGACCAATCACCGGTGGGCGCTCTCGGCGTTCGGCACCGCCTCCGCGGCCGACCTGGGCCGCCACGACACCGTGTACTGCCTTGCGCCGCTGCACCATTCGTCCGGGCTGCTGGTGAGCCTGGGCGGCGCGGTGGCCGGTGGCAGCCGGATCGCGCTGGCCCGCTCGCTGGATCCGGCGCGGTTCGCCGAGGAGGTGCACCGATACGGCGTCACCGTGGTCACCTACACCTGGACCATGATGCGCGACATCCTCGACGCCGACACCTTCCCGAACGGGCACCCGCATCCGATCCGCCTGTTCATCGGATCCGGTATGCCGCGCGGGCTGTGGCGGCGCACCCTGGAGCGTTTCGAGCCCGCCCGGGTGCTCGAGTTCTACGCCTCCATCGAGGGAGATGTGGTGCTGGCCAACGTGTCCGGCGCCAAGGTCGGCTCCAAGGGCCGCCCGGTTCCCGGCACCGCCAAGGTCGAGCTCATCGCCTACGATCCGCTGACCGACGAAATCCAGGTCGAGGACACGGGTTTCGCGCGCCGCTGCGCCGACAACGAGGTGGGGCTGCTGATCGGCACCGTCACCGATACGGTCGATCTGTCCGCGGGCGGCCTGCGCGGTGTGTTCACCCCCGGTGACGCCTGGATGCCGACGGAGAACCTCTTCCGCCGCGACGCCGACGGCGACTACTGGCTGATGGACCGCCGCGACACGGTCATCCCGACCCCGCGCGGCCCGGTCTACACCCAGCCGATAGTCGATGCCCTGAACGACATCACGGCCGTCGACATGGAAGTGGCCTTCGCGCTCCCCGCCGGTGACCGCATCCTCGCGGTCGCCGCCGTCAGCGTCCGCGACGGTTTCACCTTGGCCCCCAAGGACGTCACCGAAGCGGTCCGGGTCCTCCCCGCCGACCAGCGCCCCGACATCGTCTACGTCGTCGACGACATCCCCCGCAGCTCCACCTTCCGCCCCTCCACCCGCGCGGTCCAGGCGGCGGGCCGCTCCGAACCCGACGACAACACCTGGTGGTACAACCGCACCACCGAAACCTACGAGGTCCTCACCCCCGACCTCGCGGCCCGGCTCTTCGCCTGACCTGTCTCACGTACGCGCCCTGGTCCTCACGACCAGGGCGCGTTCGCGTACCCCCACCCGGACCGAACTCGAGGGTCGGTTAACGCACCCGCCACCGGTATTGATCTATTAATGAGCTTCTGAGGGGGAGATCATGATTACCGGCAATCAAAACAATGCTCCGCGCGAAGACACCGAGGCAGGGGAGCCTCTGACCATCAACTCACTCTTCGCGCCCACCGACAACCGCGATCGCACCACCATCATGGAGATCTTCATCATCGGCATGCTCGCCCTCGCGGGCCTGCTGGTGGCGTGCATCCTGGTCCTGAGCCTCACCGGCCACGACCCAGCCGCCGTCGCCGCGCCTTTGACCGCGGTGATCGCCGGCCTGCTGGGCTTCTTCGCAACTTCACCGAACGACCGCAAGCGCTGAGTGCGGTATGACGAAAGTCCGGCTGCTGACCGGACTTTCGCACACGGTGCTAGACCGTGAAGCTGGTGACTCCGTCGACGACGCGGGTCAGCTGCTGCTCGGTCAGGCCCGGCCACAGGGGGAGGCGGACCAGGGTGGCGGAGAATTCGGCGCTGTTGACGCAGGGGTACGGGGTGCGGCCCAGTTTCAGGCCGGCGGGGGAGGAGTCCAGGGGGATGTAGTGGAAGGGGGCCACGATACCCAGTTTGGACAGGTGGGCGATGAGGTCGTCGCGGCGGTGTTCGGTGGGGACGCGCAGGTAGTAGAGGTGTGCGGTGTGCTCGCGGTCGGCGGGGACCTGCATGAGGCGAACGTCGTTGCGGGCGGCCCATTCCGGGAGTGCGGCGGCGTAGGTGTTCCATACGCGGTGCCGGTTGGCCTGGATGGTGTCGAATTCCGCGAGCTGTGCGTCGAGGACGGCGGCGTTCAATTCGCTTGGCAGGTACGAGGATCCGATGTCCTGCCAGGAGTACTTGTCCACCGCGCCGCGCAGGAAGCGCGCCCGGTCGGTGCCCTTCTCGCGAATGATTTCCGCACGCGCCATGAGGATTTCGTCGGTGAGCAGGACCGCGCCGCCCTCACCGCAGTGCACGTTCTTGGTGTCGTGGAACGACAGCGCGCCGACGGTGCCGATGCTGCCCAGCGGACGGCCTCGGTAGTAGCCGCCGAGTCCGTGCGCGTTGTCCTCGATGATGGCGAAGCCGTGCGAATCCGCCAGGCGCTGCAGGCCTTCCATATCGGCGGCCACACCGCCGTAGTGGATGACCATGACCGCCTTGGTGCGCGGGGTGATGACCCGCGCCACCGACTCCGGATCCAGATTGCCGGTCGCCAGGTCGATATCGGCGAACACCACGGTCGCCCCGCGCAGCGCCATGGCCGTCGCGCTGGAGGTGAACGCGAAGCTCGGCACGATGACCTCGTCGTCGGGCCCGAGTTCCAGTAGCAGCCCGGCCATTTCGAGCGCGTGCGTGCACGAGGTGGTGATCAGCGCGTGCGGGGCGCCGGTGATGTCGCGCAGCTTCGCGGTGGCCGCCGCGGTGAACGGACCGTCGCCGTGGCTGTGGTCCGAGGACAGCACCGCCTCCACATTCGGCAGTTCGCGCGCCGCGCGGAAGGGACGGCTGAAGATGATGCGGTCACTGCTCACGCGCGTGGTTCCCCCTCGCTGCCGGTTCGTATCGAGTGTCGTCGGCTCGAACGTTGTCGTTGTCGCGGCCGAGCTCGCGCGGCCGCGGGGTCGGCGTCTGCACGGTCAGGTACAGCGGCTTGCCGACGAGCACATGCAGTGCCACACCGAGGTATTCGGCGATCAGCCCGAGCGAGAACAGCACCGCGCCCGAGCACAGCAGCAGCACCGTCATCAGCGACGCCCAGCCCTCGGGATCGCGGCCGCTGTTGGTCAGCGCGTGGTACACGACCCATCCGGCCATGCCGAGCCCGCCCAGCGCCAGCGTCACGCCGAGCATGCTCACCAGCCGCAGCCCGCGAGTTCCGCTGCACAGCACCATCTTCCAGAACAGCGAGAACAGCCGCCGGTAGTTGTAGCCGGACTCCTCGCGGCCCTCGGCGCGCAACTGCACCGGCACCTGCGCCACATCGCCGACCACCCAGGTGAGCGCGACATCCAGGTACACGCCGTTGGAGGCGACCTGCGCCAGCTGGCGCGCGATATCGCCGCGGATCAGCCGGTAGCTCTCGAAGCGGGTCGAATCGGGGAAGGCGAACACGGTCGCGAGCACGATCTTCGCGCCGCGCGAGGTGATATTGCGCAGGAACCCGTGCGGGCGGGTGTTGACCGGCTTGGAGTAGACCAGATCGGCGCGCTGGGCCAGGGCGGCGTCCAGGAAGTCGGCGATGAAGGCCGGATCGTGCTGCCCGTCCTCATCCATGGTGACCGTCCAGTCGCCCTTGGCCTCGGCCATGCCCGCGATGGTCGCGGCGTCCTGGCCGTAGTTGCGGCTCAGCCACACCACCCGCACCTGCGGGTAGGTCGCGGCCAGTTCCTGCAGCACCACATCGGAGCGGTCGGGCCCGTGATCGTGCACCAGCACGATCTCGTCGACCCGGAAGGTGGCGCCGGCCGGGGTGGTCACCGGCTCGCCGAGCTTGTCCAGCTCGCCGACCAGCGCGGCGATGGTCTCCTCGCCGCGGTACACCGGTACCACGACGGAGACCGCGTGCACCCGCGCCGACCCCTCGGGGCCGGGCGTCACGCTCAGGTCGCTCGCGTAGGTGCGTGAGGACGGAATCGGCATCAGCTGAATGTACTTTCGATGACGGAGAGTGCCGGAACTCCACACCGCAAATCGGAGCCCGAGCCGCGCTGAACTCTAACACGCTGCTCGGTGCGGCATTCGGTGCGAAGTGTCCACATACGGCCCATCATTCCCCATGTGCCTCACGCGCTACGGACCGGCGTAAGTGCCATCGACACCCACGCCCTGTAGGGTCTGGAACTCGTGGTGGAGAGCTCAGTTTCCAAGGTGGTCGGGGCCACCGAATCCGGGCGGGACGACAGTGCGGCGGCAGTGGACGACAGCGCGGCGGTGTCGGAACGCTCGGCGACCGGCACCGACCCGCGCCCAGCGCGCGGCGCGGATCGCCGCGAGGTGTACCGCTGGGGTCTGATCACCGCGCTCGGCGTCACCCTCGGCTACCTGGCCGTCATCCTGGCCAACCCCCGCCACTTCTTCACCGACGACACCGAATCCCAGTACTCCGGCCTGTGGGTGTTCTTCGGCCGCGCCTTCCGCGACGGCCATTTCCCGCTGCTGATTCCCGAGCAGTGGATGACCGGCAACTACACCAATGAGGAAGCGGGACTGTTCAACCCGCCGCAGCTGCTGATCGATCTGATCGCGCCCTCGGTGCCGAATCTCGTGGTGTACGCGAGCATCGTGAAGCTGATCTTCGCGATCATCACCGGGCTCGGCGTGTACCGGGTGTGCCTGGTCTACGGCGCGCGCCCGCAGTGGGCGGCGGTCGCGGGCGTGGCCATGCCGTTCACCGGATTCTTCCTCTTCTTCGACGAGGCCAGCTGGTTCACCGCCATGGCGGGCACGGCGTGGATGATCCACGCGTGGGCATCCTCGGAGCGCTACCTGCGCGGGCAGGGCGGGCCGATCCCGGTCTTCGTCTACTTGTATCTGGCGATCTCGGTGCAGTACGTGTTCCCGGCGGTCGAGGCCGTGCTGATGCTGCTCGCGGTCGCGGTCGGGTATCTGGTGTGCCAGGGCGGTGCGCTGCGGACGCGGCCGCGTGAATCCTTCACTCCGCTGCTGCGCCTGATCGCGGCCGCGGTGTCGGCGGGCTTGGCGGGTCTGCTCACCTTCCTGCCGTCGATGCTGTCGGCGCAGGTGACCGCGCGCGGCAACTCGCAGATCAACAACGATCAGTTCCTGACAGTGCCGTGGTCGGAATCGTTGAACGGCAGCCTGCCCACCACCATGCCCGCCTTCACCTCCTGGTGGGGTTACGTCCAGCCGCTGCCCATGACCTACATCGCCTGGTTCCTGATCCCGGCGCTGGCCTTCGTCGATTGGAAAGCGGCGCAGCGACACTGGAAGCAGTTCGTCGCCATCGCCCTGTTCGCGCTGATGGCCCTGATGTGGACCGCCGGACCGGGCACTGTCGGCCCGCTGCGCTGGCCCGCGCGCGTGCTGCCCATGCTGGCGCTGGGACTGCTGGTGCTGGTGTGCGTGCTGCTCGGTCGCTTCGGCACGCTGCGTGACCGCAAGAAGCGGGTCATCGCGGCGCTGGTGCTGGTGCTGGCGCTGTGGGTGCGGACCTTCTCCGCGGATCCGCACGATGTCCTCTGGCATCTGGGTTCCGCGGCGGTGGTGATCGCGCTCGGGTTCGGGGTGGTGTGGCTGGGCCGCACCCGCGGCGTCTCGGCGGCCACCGCGCTGGTGATCGCGGCCATGGTGCCCATCGCCTGGTTCCAGGTGTGGTGGGTGCAGCCCACCCCGATGTCGTGGAATCTGCCCGCCAACCGCAACGAGGCCATGGCCGAATTCCCGAAGTTCCAGGACGGCACCACGCTTCAACTCGCCAACCGCGGACTGCTGCAGCCCGCCGACAAGAGTCTGGACGGCGCGTACGGGTCGCTGGTGTGGGGCAACTACGCCAAGCACCTGGAACGCGACGGCTACGTCAACGGGTACACGCCCAACGGCTACTTCTACTTCATGCAGATGCTGTGCATGGAATGGGATTCCAGCGTGTGCCCCGACTCCTACCGGCGACTGTTCGCGCCCGAACCCACCACCGGGCGCACGCTGGCCGATCTGATGCTCATCGACCGAGTCGTGTTGCAGAAGGCCCTGTTCCCCGACGCGGGCAACCAACCCGCCCCGGAGGGTTGGCATTTCGTCGATGTCCCGGGGCACGAGAAGTACATCTGGGTGCTCGAGCGCGACGGCGGGCCCATCTCGACCGTGAACGGCCGCATCGGCGACGCCCACGACGTCACCGCCACCTCGATCTCCGAGACCGACGACACCAGCAAGGTGAAGGTGTCGTCGGAGACCGGCGGCCGGATCACGTTCGCGCGCCTGGCCTGGCCCGGCTACCGCGTGACCCTGAACGGCAAGTCCATCCCGTTCCACACCGTGTCGAAAGTCTTCGTCGCCGTGGACATTCCGGCCGGCACCCACAATGCCGAACTGGAAGTGACGTGGCGGCCGCCGGGCTGGAAGATCGGAATCGGCGCTGCCGGAGCCGGACTGATCGGCATCGGGCTGCTGCAGTGGCTCTGGATCCGCTCGCGCCGCCGCGGCCAGGACGCGCCGGTGGCCGAACAGCTCGACGACGACCCGGACCGCCAACTGGTGGGCACGGCCAAGTGACCGACGCGCACACCCCGCTGACCGAGGTCCCGCCGATGAATCCGGAGAACGCGCCCGCAGGACCGCTGCTGCGGCTGGTGCGGCGTCAGGAGATCGCGTTCGCGCTGGTCGGCGGCTTCAACACGCTCATGGGGATGGTGCTGACCATCTTCTGGCTCACCGTGCTCGGGGACTCGGTGAGCAAAGACGTCGCCGCCGCGCTGTCGGTGGCGCTGGCCTACGCCGTCGGCATGGTGATTGCGTTCGTGCTGCACCGCACCCTGGTGTTCCGGGTCCGCGGCCACGTGCTGCGCGATTTCATCGCCTTCTGCGGCGTGAACGCCGTCGGCATGGTGCTGAACATGGTCCTGCTGCAGCTCGCGGTCTCCCTGCTGCACGCCCCCGCCAAGCCCGCCGCGGTCGTGGTCATGGGCCTGGTAGCGGTGGCCAGCTTCTTCGGTCACCGCCACATCAGCTTCCGCCGCACCACCGATTCCCCGCCCGCCGATCCGGCCCGGTAGGTTGTCGGACATGTCGGAGGAAACCCTGGACGCCACCCTGCTGAGCCTGCTCGCCTGCCCCCAGGACAAGGGCCCTTTGCAACTCGCCCACACCGCCACCGGTGACACCGTGCTCTACAACCCCCGCCTCCACCGCGCCTACCCCGTAGACAACGGCATCCCCGTCCTCCTCGTCGACGAGGCCGTAGACGTCTCCGACGAAGACCACACCTTCTTCCTCACCCAGGACTGATCTGCCTTCCCCCGCGCGGCCGTTCACCCAGCTCCGCGCGGGGCCTCGTGACCGGACCTCGCCTACACCGCGGGGTTGGTCTCTGTCGCAACAGAATTCGGCGCGCCCGCAGGGAGGGCAGCAGCCGCATGGTTGGGCTCGGCTACACCAGGGTTCGAGGCAGCCGCCGCAGGGACGGTAGCGGCGAAGTCGATTGGGGTGGGTTTTCCCGTGCTGCGGTCAGTCTTCGAGCGGGAGGTCGCCGGTGAAGTAGCGCTGGAGGGTGGGGCCGATGGTGGTGGCCAGTTCTTCGACCGACATCGAAGCGATCGGGTCGAGGCGGAGGATCTTTCGGGTGAGGAGGAGGCCGCCTAGTTGGGAGGCGGCGAGGGCTGCGCGTTTGGCGCCGGTGCCGGGGGGTGAGTCGACTCGGGGGCGGAGTTCTTTGAGGACTATGTCGAGGAGGAAGGTTCGGGCCAGGGCGGGGTCGTCGCTGGCCAGGAGGCTGCGGAAGGCGGCGATGGTGGGGACGCCGATTTCGGAGTCCCAGATGGTGACCACCGTGCGGATTATGGTCTCGCCCAGCTGATCTACGGGGACCTCGCGGAAGCGGGCCAGGATGTCGGTGGGGTCGACGGGGAGTTTCAGTGCGGCGGCGAACAATTCGTGTTTGGTGCCGAAATAGTGGTGCACCAGGGCGGGATCCACGCCCGCCGCCGACGCGATGGAGCGGATCGACGCCTTGTCGAACCCGACCGCGGCGAAGCGCGTGCGGGCGGCGTCCAGGATCGCCTCCTTGGTGCCGGAGTTGCCTGGACGCCGCCCGCTGCGGCCATTGCCTGCTGTCACGCCGTGCGCCGGCGTAGGGTGGCCGCGCCCAAACCCAGTGCGACGGCGGCGAATACGGCCACGATCAGGACATCCCGCCACATCTGCCCGGTGGCCCCGGTATGGACGGAGACCTGCTGCAGGGCGTCGACGGCGTAGCTGAGCGGCAGCACATTGCTGATCGCCTCCAGCCAGCCGGGCAGTTGCCCGCGCGGAACCAGCAGGCCGCACAGGAAGAATTGCGGCAGCACGATCACGGGCATGAACTGTACGGCCTGGAACTCGGTGCGCGCGAACGCGCTGGCGAGCAGACCCAGGGCGACACCGAGGACGGCATCCACCACCGCGATCAAGACGACCAGCCCTGGGCTGCCGGATGCCTTCAACCCGAGCAGCCAGAACGCCACCAGGCACGCCAGCCCGGCCTGCACCATCGCGGCGATCGAGAACGCGGTCCCGTACCCGGCCAGCAGGTCCAGCTTGGCCAGCGGCGTGGTCATCAGCCGCTCGAGCGTGCCCGAAACCCGTTCCCGCTGCATGGCGATGGCGGTGATGAGGAACATGACCACGAACGGCAGGATGCCGAGCATGGTGATGCCGATCCGGTCGAAGAGACGCGGCTGATGCGGCATCGTCGGATAGTTCTTGTACACGAAGTACAGGAGCGTCATGAGCAGGGCAGGCACCAGCACGATCATGGCGACCGTGCGGCGATCGGCCTTCAGCTGCCGCAGGATTCGCACGGTGGTGGCGGTGTAGCACTGCAGCGGTCGCGGACCGGCGGGGCGGTCTTTCACCGAAAAGGTCGCGGTCACAGCTCTTCTCCCATCCGGATCAGCTTGAGGAAGGCGTTCTCCAGACTGGATTCGCCGGTGTCGGACCGCAGCTCGGTGGGGGAGAGCTGGGCGAGGAGACGGCCCTCGCGCATGAGCAGCAGCTTGTCGCAATGCTCGGCCTCGTCCATGACGTGACTCGAAACCAGCAGCGTCCGGCCCTGTTTCGCGAGCGCGTGGAACTGCTCCCACAGATCCGCGCGCAGCACCGGATCGAGACCGACGGTCGGCTCGTCCAGCACCAGCAGTTCCGGATCGGCGACCAGCGCGCACGCCAGCGAGACCCGGGTCCTCTGACCACCGGACAACTCATTGCCCCGATGATCGATATGACTGGTCAGACCAACCGCCGCCAAGGCGGTTTCGACCCCGTCGGCCGAAGCCCCGTACAGCGCACCGAAATACGCCACATTCTCGGCCACGGTCAGATCGTCGTAGATGCTCGGGGCCTGCGTCACATACCCGACGCGCCGCCGCAGCCCCCGCGACCCGGCCGCCTCGCCGAGCACGCTGACCGTGCCCGATTCGATGATCTGCGTCCCGACGATGCTGCGCATGAGCGTCGTCTTCCCGCACCCCGACGGACCGAGCAGTCCGGTGATGCTACCCCGGGGCACGGTCAGCGTGATGTCCTGCAGAACCTGATGCCCGCCGCGCCGCACCTCGAGGTGCTCGATGGCGATGGCATCGGATGTTGTCGCTGGTGCCGTCACGGTCACCCTCAATTCATCGAGTGTTGAATTCACTACGTGATGAATTGTGCGTCAGGGACCCGCCCGTGGCAAGACCCCGGCGCGTGTCGCGACTCGGTGGGTCTGAACAAACCATGACAAAGCACGCGAGCTCGGCCGGTCCGGGCGCATTTCCGCGCCGGGCGACCCAGAATCTGGCCATGCGTGTACTCCTGACCGGCGCGGCCGGATTCATCGGCTCGCACATCCACCGGGCCGCACTCGCGGCCGGGCATGAGGTCGTGGCCGCCGACCTCATGCTCACCGCCGCCCACGGCTCCGCCGCCGTCCCGCCGCCCGGCATCGCCCGCGTCGACGTCCGCGATCCCGATCGGCTCGACGAGCTGCTGCACGGCATCGACGTGGTCTGCCATCAGGCGGCCGTAGTCGGCGCGGGCGTGAGCGCCCAGGACGCCCCCGCCTACGCCAGCCACAACGACCTCGGCACCGCGGTCCTGCTCGCGGCCATGGAGCGGGCGCACTGCCGACACCTGGTGCTGGCCTCGTCGATGGTCGTCTACGGCGAGGGCCGCTACGTGGATTCCTCCGGCGCACCGGCGGTTCCGGCCCCGCGCACCCGCAACGACCTCGACAACGGGCGCTTCGACCACCGCGGCCCCGACGGCCGCCCGCTGAGCTGGGCGCCCGTCGACGAGGACGCGCCGCTGCGCCCGCGCAGCCTGTACGCGGCATCCAAAGTGGCGCAGGAGCATTACGCGCTGGCGTGGGCCTCGGCCACGGGAGGCACGGTCACCGCGCTGCGCTACCACAATGTGTACGGGCCCGATATGCCCAGGGACACACCGTATTCCGGCGTCGCGGCCATCTTCCGCTCCGCCCTCGAGGCGGGTGAGTCCCCGCGCGTCTTCGAGGACGGCACCCAGGCCAGGGACTTCATCCACGTCCGCGATATCGCCGCCGCCAATGTGGCCGCCCTCGAACATCCGCTGGGCGCGTTCACGCCGCTGAACATCGCCTCGGGCAATCCCATCACGATCGGCGAGGTGGCCGCGATCCTGGCCAAGGCGTGCGGCGGCAAGCAGCCCGTCGTCACCGGCGACTACCGCTCCGGCGACGTCCGCCACATCGTGGCCAGCCCCGAACGCGCCCGCCGCACACTGGGTTTCATCGCCGAGACCACTCCCGGCAACGGCCTGGCGGAGTTCGCCACCGCCCCGCTGCGCGCCGCCACCGCGTCGGGAGCGCCCACCTGGCGGTGAATCCGCCTGTGGCGGTCGCTGGTTCGTCCCGTGACGGCTACCAGTTCGTCAGGATCAGGTGATTGATCAGCAGCGCCCCCGCCGCCTGCACGACCAGCCAGAACCGTGCGCTGTGGCGGGGGAGCAGCGCGGTGGCGGTCAGCACCCACACGTCGAACGGCAGCCAGATGCGCTCGGTTTCGGCCTTGCTGAGCCCGCTGATATCCGCGATCACGATGGCGACGATCCCGGCCGCCGCCACCAGTGCCGCCGGATCGACATGGGATCGCCAGCGCGACAACCACTCTCGCACCGGAGTCGACGGCAGCAACTCCAGCTCGACCACCACCCGGCAGCTCGCCGCCGCGGTCGCCAGCCCCACCGCGCACACCGTCGCGGCGAGATTGCCCCACACCCAATACGAGTAGGGCCGCGTACTGGCGATGCCCTGGTAATAACGCTCCACCACCAGGTGATAGCCGGTGAGCCACCAGAACCCCGCCGCGGCGAAGACCGCCACCACGACCAGCGCCCCGGCGAGCGCGGGCAGAGCGGGCCGGAACGAGCGCGCCAGCAGGACGGCGGCGGCCGGAACCGCCAGCAGCACAAGGCCGTAACTCAGGAACAGCGTGAACCCGAACAGCAGCCCGGACGCGACGGCGATGAGAATCCAGCCCCGGCCCAACCGCGTGGCCAGCGCCAGCAGCGCCACCGCCCACGCACCCACACCCGCGAACAACCCGTCGGCCGACACCGCGATCCAGACGACCGCGGGCATCAATGCCAGGAAAGGCGTTGCGGCCCGGGCCCGATACTCCGACCCGAGCGCCCGGATCGCGAACGGCACCGCCGCCGCGGCGCTGGTCCCCACCAGCAGGCACAG